>JAMHVA010000223.1:0-4697 GCA_035904625.1 Alphaproteobacteria bacterium
GACTGGAAGGACTGCGGCAAGTCCTGCGCCAGCGTACCTCGGTCGAGGCCGCCGGTGTCATCGGCGTCAATCCGGAAACGGATGACCTCTCTTTCTTCCCGTTGATTTACTGGGCCATCACGCCGGGCCAGACGAATTTCAGCGGCAAGGCGATGCAGAAGATTCAATATTATCTCGACCATGGCGGCACGATCCTGATCGATACGCGGGACCAGAGCACAACGCCGCGCGGTTTTGGCGAAACCGCGGGTGGCAGCAATTCCTCGCATCTGCGCCGCCTGATGGGCGGCCTGAACGTGCCGCCATTGATGGTGATCCCCAAGGATCACGTCCTGACGAAATCCTTCTACCTGCTCGACCATTTTCCGGGCCGTTATGACGGCAAAACCATCTGGGTGGAGGAGAACAGCGCCTCTGGCCGCGACGGCGTTTCGTCGGTGATCATCGGTGGCAATGACTGGATTTCATCGTGGGCATCCCCGGCGCAATCGCGCCAATCCGAACTGGCGTTGCGTTTCGGCGTCAACGTCATGATGTATGCGCTGACCGGAAACTATAAGGCCGATCAGGTCCATATCCCGCACATTCTCGAAAGGCTGGGTCAGTAATGAATACAGCCGCCCTCACGCTTCATTTCTCTCCGCTTGTCCCGGACAGCACGCTTTGGATGCCATCCTTGATCGCGTTTGCCCTGCTGCTGATTTCCGCGGTTGTTTTCCGCAGCGGCATGGTCACGCGCACGGTCTGCGTCTGCGCCTTCCTGCTGGTGCTGCTCAACCCCTCTCTGGTTGAGGAGCAGCGAGAGCCCGTGTCCGATGTGGCTGTCGTCGTTGTTGACCGTTCGCCATCACAGAAGACGGGCGAACGCATGCCCCGTACTGACGCTGCGCTGGCATACCTGAAATCAAAACTGGAAGGCAAAGACGATCTGGAACTGCGCGTCGTCGAAGCGCCGATGGATAACCCCGACACCGCGCGTGAAACTCATCTTTTCGATGCCATCGATAAAACACTGGCCGATGTTCCGGCATCGCGCCGCGCGGGGGTGATCCTGCTAACCGACGGGCAGGTCCACGATATTCCATCATCACCCGAATCCATTCGTGAATACGGGCCGATCCATACCCTGCTGACCGGACGCAAGAACGAACGCGACCGCCAGTTGATCATGCTGGAAACCCCGGCCTACGGCATCGTCGGACAGACCGTCACCGTGCGATATAAAGTTGAAGATCCATCGGCGCACAGCGATGAATTTTCAACCGTATCCATCCGTCAGGATAACAGCGCCACCAAAATGGATCTGGCCCCGATCAATGAGGAGCGGACCTTTGAGGTCAAGGTCAATCACGCCGGGCAGAACGTGGTGTATATCGAAGCATCCGGCACCGATGGCGAACTCACCATGGCCAACAACCGCGTGCCGCTGATCATCAACGGCGTGCGCGACCGCCTGAAAGTTCTTCTGGTGTCCGGCCAGCCGCACGCTGGAGGTCGTACATGGCGCAACCTGCTGACCTCAGATCCCGGTGTCGATCTTGTCCATTTCACCATTCTGCGTGAACCGGAAAAACTGGACCTGACCCCCCATAATGAACTCTCGCTGATCGCCTTCCCGTTCCGCGAATTGTTCGAAGTCAAACTCTATGATTTCGACCTGATTATTTTCGACCGTTATGGCCTGAACCGCATATTGCCCAGTTTCTATTTCGGCAACATCGCCGAATACGTGAAAAAGGGCGGCGCCTTGCTGGAAGCCAGCGGTCCGTCCTTCTCTGGCGATGAATCGATCTACACGACCGACCTGCAGGATATCCTGCCCGGTCGCCCGACAGGGCAGGTGTTTAACCAGTCATTCCAGCCGCACATCACAGATATCGGCGTTCGTCATCCGGTGACACAAGACCTGAACTGGGGCAGCGGCACCATCGAACAACCCGCATGGGGCTCGTGGCTGCGTCAGGTCGGCGTCCAGCCCACGGGCGGCCAAGTCGTGATGTCCGGTTACAACCAGATGCCGCTGCTGATCCTGAATCGCGTGCAGGATGGCCGTGTTGCCCAGCTGGCATCGGACCAGATATGGCTGTGGTCGCGCGGCTATGAAGGCGGCGGCCCGCAGACAGAACTGCTGCGCCGTCTGGCGCACTGGCTGATGAAAGAACCGGAACTGGAAGAAAGCGCCCTGTCTGTCTCGCTTGACGGAAACTCGATGCTGATCCGCCGCCGTTCATTGCATGATGCGCCGATCGACGCCACTATGACGGCACCCGACGGCAAGACATCGACAGTCAAGCTGGAGCCGAAAGCCACCGGCGCACTGGAAGCCCGCGTGATTGCCGACCAGCTGGGAATCTACACATTTGATGATGGATTGCAGGAACGTTTCGTTCTTGTCGGCGACCTCAACCCGCCGGAACTGCGCGGCGTCCGGACGACATCCGACCTGCTGATGCCGGTGGCGCAGGCATCCGGCGGTACGGTTCAATGGCTGGTCGATAACGACAAGCCCGACATTCGCTTTGTCGAGAATTCAAAGACGTTCGGGGGCAATCGCTGGATCGGCCTGCGCGCAAACAACAGCCACCTGCTGACAGGTGTGAAAGATACGCCGTTCCTGCCGGATTGGGTTTACGTTCTTTTGCTGATTGGCTTGGTTGTCGGATCCTGGTGGCTGGAAGGCCGCAGGAACTGATCAAGAATACCCATCTCACGGGCTTTCAACGCCACTTGCGTGCGGTTCTGCGCACCCAGCTTCTTGCACAGGCTGCGCACATGCAACTTTACAGTCACAACCTGCAACCCCAATGCGGATGCAATCAGCTTGTTGGAATGCCCCTGTAACAAATGCTCCAGAACATCCAGCTCGCGTGCCGTCAGGTGAACGGAGTCGCCCGATCCATCCTGATTGGCGGCTTTGTCCGGCGACGGCTGGAATGTCGGCTCGAATGACGGCATCAGACGATTGGTATTGTGGTCCAGCGGAATGAATTGCTCGCCATCCATGATTTTCTGGAACCCCTTGACCATCGCATGACCGGGCATCGTCTTGGGGAAGTATCCGACCGCGCCCAGTTCCAGCGACATTCTGACTTCTTCCTCATTCGCTATACCGGACATCAGCGCAACGCGCAGATCAGGCCACGTCTGGCGAATTTTCCTCAAACCCTGAAAACCGTTCATCCCCGGCATGCGATAGTCGAGCAACAGCAAATCAAACGATGCGTTCTCGCTGAGAATATCCATGACTTCCTTGACGTCACGCGCCACCGTCAGGTTGTACGACGGCTCAATCTGGTTGATATACAGAGTCAACGCGTCCCTGAAGAGGGTATGGTCATCAGCAATAAGAATTTTCATGATCAGGATATACCTATGATTTTATTCGCAATATTTCTCTTTTACACGATTTCGATCCAGTAACTAATACTTTTGTATATAATACCACATATTGAAAATTATGTAAATAATTTATTCTTTTAGAATCAATAAGTTAACTATCTATAAGAAACATGCAGCGGCGTGCTGACGCTTTCCTGAATACCCCGCATCTTCAACCTGTAGATATAGGTCGATTCCATGACGCGCTGAACGTAGTTCTGCGTCTCCGAGAACGGGATCAGTTCAATCCAGTCGATCATGTCGATCTCGCCTTTGCGTGGATCGCCATACTTGGCCAGCCATTTATCGACATTCCCCATGCCGCCGTTATAGGCAGCCAGCGCCAGCGGATACGATCCGTCATAGCGATCAATCAACCGCTGCAGATAGGTTGAACCCAACGCGATATTGTAATCAGGATTCTCTTTCAGCGCCGTCATCTGATAGGTCAGTCCTAATTTCTTTGCCTGCTCCTTGGCGGTTGCGGGCATCAGTTGCATCAGGCCGCGTGCGCCCACAGGGCTTTCGGCTTGAGGATCAAACTGACTTTCCTGACGAATGACGCCATGAACCAGCGCCCATTCCTGACGGATATTTTTCATGCGTGGCAGGATCGTCGGGAAGGCCTGATCGACCATCATGATATTTTTTTCCAGACCCTTTTTGGAAACGCGCACGGCATTGTGGTAATGCTCCAGCGATTCCGCCAGATCCGAAATCAGGACGTATTCTTCAGGATTGTCGATATTACGCGACATGGAATCCAGAAGTTCGGTCACGGCCTGACGGAAACCCGCCTGACTGAGATAGCGTGCGGCCTTGACGATATTGCGGTTATAAAAGGCGCTTTCGGCTTCGATCGTGCGCGTGGGCGGCACCAGTTGCGGCGGCCTTTCGCTGGCATCCAGTTCACCAATCGCCATCTGGCCATAGAACGCAGTTTGATAACGCGCCGATTCCTTGAACCATTTCTTGGCGATTTCGCCATGCCCCAGTTTCTCACTCGCCTTTCCGGCCCAATACGCGCCACGGGACCGGCTGATCGGCGTTGATGTGCCGTTATACAGCGATTCAAAATGCTGGAATGCCTTATCCGCCTGATTATTGAAGCGCAAGGCCAGCCACCCCGACATAAACTCAGCGACAGCAAAATCGGAACCCGATCCTTCCTTCAGCCCATGTTTTGAGGCCAGAAGATACGCGCTTTTGTAATCCTTACGGTCCATCAGGCGTCGCACCATGATCTGGCGCTCTTTCCACCATTCACCGATATTCGGAATTTGATCGGCAGGCGGCATGCTGTGCAGGATTTCGATGGC
>JAMHVA010000224.1:0-1516 GCA_035904625.1 Alphaproteobacteria bacterium
ACACATCGTGATATCAGGGCGATAATCGCGGGCGGCATCAGCCTTTTTTTCCTGTAGCAGACGCTGGCGATCAAGGTTTTCCTTGGCGTCCATCCATACGCCGACGGCCATGACTTCCATCATGCCGGTGCGCTGCATTTCCTGCGTCCACATCATCAACGCGTTGCCGATGTTGTAGCGCCACATCCATTCCTTCCAGAAAATTTCCCGGTGCAGAACAAACTGCAGGGCGATCCAGGCGGTTGTAATCGCATGCTGAATCCATACGTTTGCACGGAAAGCAGTGTGGTTGCCGACCTCGCAGAAGCAGTACTCCGGACAAGCAGCGATTGCACGCTGCGATGGCGCAACCGTAAACGCAGAAACCAGAATTGTCAGGATCAGGAGCATCTGCAAAGGCAGACGGCAACAACAACGGGTTGCAGCGGACACTCCGCGCAACGGCAAAAATGCTCTCGTCGTGCGCCCGGCACGATCATTCATACTTAAAAGCCCCCGCGTCTGCCTGTGGTGAGCAGTTGATCTGGTCAATTTTATCATATTCTTTTTCCAAACGCACAGGCTTTCCTCACAATATGATGCAGGGCTAGGAATAGTTTCATAAATATTATGTTAAGATTTTCTGTGGCGGGCCCCATGTGCAAATGATCGATGTGTCTGTTTCCCGGTTCTTATCTTTTTGGGACTTGGTAAACCCCCGGAAAGTCTGCTAAATAAGAGAAGCGATTCGATAACCGGCGGCAGCAGGTGCTTGAATCATTATGCATTATGTTCAATTTGAATACGTGCAAACCGGGAAACTGAAAGTCATTGTCATGGTCGAAAAACCAGCAAGATCCGGGCCTCCGGGACCGTCCACAAGGGAGCAGCGCGCCGCCAGGGCCAGCGGCTCGACGGCGCGGGTTCGGGCTACATCAGAGGCCGCTGAAGGGGTGCCGGAAGAGGCGATCGGTAATCTGGGCGCGGTCGTGATCCGCAACGAGTTCTATCGCGACGGCTACAGGGTCGCGCTCAAAATTGTCCTTTTGATGACACTGATTATCTTCGCGCAGATTGGCGTGATGATCTACGTCGTCAAGACCAACAAGATGGAATACCGGTATTTTGCAACCACAGAGGATGGCCGCCTGATCCCGATGGCGCCGCTCAGCGAGCCGAATTTAAGTTCCCCGGCCCTGATGTCATGGGTGGCGCAGGCCGCGACCGAGGTGATGACATTTGGCTTTAATGATTATCGCCGCCGCCTGCAGGAGGCATCCCGCAACTTCACCCGTGAAGGATGGGAAAGCTTCTCGAAAGCGCTGGAGCGCGCCCGTATCATTGAGACGGTCGAGCAGGCCCAGCAGGTTGTATCCGCGACACCGACGGGCGCGCCCGTCATCCAGTCAGAAGGTATTTTTAAGGGTCGTTATCAGTGGGTTATCCAGATGCCGATGGCGTTGTCCTATCAGGCGGGTGATAAGGTAAGAAATGATAAACTGATGGTGACTCTGGTTGTCGTCAGGGTTCCTCGTCT
>JAMHVA010000225.1:0-9892 GCA_035904625.1 Alphaproteobacteria bacterium
TCTCTCGGGGGGTCAACCACGACGGAATCGAAAATCTTCAGCTCTTTTGCATTCAGGGGATCTTTGGAAAGATCGCGCACAGCCGTTGTCAGTTTCGGGAAGGTCCGGCCAGCGACCTTCAGAGATTCCAGCGCCGCTTTATATCCTTCCACGGCATGTACGCTCCACCCCGCCTCAAGCAACGGGAACGTAAACGTGCCCGACCCGGCATACAGATCGGCAACCTTCCCCGCCTTATCGGGAACACCTCCCATGACAGCCTTTGTCAGCGCAGCCTCACCATCTTCTGTCGCCTGCAAAAAGCTGCCCGGTGGCGGCGCAACAGGAACACCGCCCAGCATCACGCAAAACGGCTTGCGTTCAAGGATCACTTCTGAATCGGTGCGCACCGCCGGACGCCACGACAAGCGCGCGATATCCTCGCCTTCCGCAAAATCCTGAAATGCCTCCAGCATCGCGAACGGCATCCACGTTTCCTTGGTCAGCGGGCTGGTAATCAGGATATCAATCTGGCCATGCGCTTCGGTTACAGTGATATCAGCCTTCTGCTTATCAGCCTTCATCACCTTGGCCATCAGGCCGCGCAGCGCAGGCAACATCTTCACAATGCGGGAGTGCAGAACAGCACAGGATTCGATCTCGACCAGCTTCATCGAGCCGCGTTCGTTAAACCCGAGAACGATCTTCTTTCCCATCTTCACGGCAGCAAATGTCGCACGACGGCGTGACCCCGGTGCACTCACCAGTGGGCCTTCGACAGTAACGGGCATAACCCCTGCCCGTTCCAGCGCCTGAAGCACAGTCTGTTTTTTGAAATTGGCATATGTGTCAGGCCCCGCATGCTGCAATACGCAGCCGCCACAGATATCAAAATGAGGGCATGGCGGAACAACCCGATCAGCCGAAGGCACCACCACGCTTACCAGCGCAGCACGCTCTTTATCCAGCATCCGTACCTGTACCATTTCACCGGGCAAAACGCCTTCGACGAATACGCGCGTACCATCCGACAGACGACCAATCCCGTCGCCCCGCGCACCCAATTCATCAATGGTAATTTCCACAACCTGTGACATAGGGGCGTTTATAACGCCTTCCCCACGCCGATGCCAGATAAACAAAGCCTCTCATTGGAGAGGCGTTTTAGAGCTACGGATTCCACTTTTCATTCGTGACCATAATCATGGAAATATCCGGCTCTGCAAAAGGAATATCCTTATACCCGTGAACAGCAGCAACAACTTGTGAGCCCACAATCGTTACGCGTTTGAAAAGTTTTCCATCCTTCAAAAGAACGTCCGCCGTTTGATAGCCCATACCCGCTTCAGGTTGTTTGACCAAGGCCGTTACAAATTTGTCCGACAATTGCAGCATACATTTATCCTCCTGTTATCTTATAAATTTGAGAATTAAAGAATATCTGTCTCAACCTCAAGAAAAAAGCCCCTCAATTCCTTGAGGGGCTTAAATTCATTAATTAATTCAATCGATTAGTGCATCAACATCTTGCCAACGATAGCGACCAGCAAAATGG
Source organism: Alphaproteobacteria bacterium (assembly GCA_035904625.1). Lineage (GTDB taxonomy): Bacteria > Pseudomonadota > Alphaproteobacteria > Micavibrionales > Micavibrionaceae > Micavibrio_C. The sequence continues at coordinate 1,535 of JAMHVA010000225.1, forward strand.
CCACGATGTTGGTGATTTTGATCAGCGGGTTCACCGCCGGGCCTGCCGTATCCTTGTAAGGATCGCCAACAGTATCGCCCGTTACGGCGGCCTTGTGAGCTTCCGAGCCCTTGCCGCCATAATTGCCTTCTTCGATGAACTTCTTCGCGTTGTCCCATGCGCCACCACCGGAGGTCATGGAAATCGCCACGAAAATGCCTGTTACGATCGTGCCCATCAGCATTGCGCCCAGTGCCTGGAACGCAGCCAGCATGCCAGCAACCTGATAAACAGCCACGAACAGAACCACAGGCGCCACAACCGGCAGCAATGAAGGAACAATCATTTCCTTGATCGCCGCTTGTGTCAGCAGGTCAACCGCGACGCCGTATTGCGGCTTCGCTGTCCCTTGCATGATACCCGGGATTTCACGGAACTGACGGCGAACCTCAACCACGACGGAACCTGCCGCGCGGCCAACAGCCGTCATCGACATCGCACCGAAGAGGTAAGGCAGCAGCCCACCGATGAACAGACCAATCACCACGAACGGGTTCGTCAGCGAGAACTGGATATCGACCAGTTCCGCATTACCGTGGAAGTAGTGCTTGATTTCTTCGGTGTACGCCGCGAACAGAACCAGTGCTGCCAGACCGGCGGAGCCGATCGCGTAGCCTTTGGTCACAGCCTTGGTCGTGTTACCAACAGCGTCCACTGCATCTGTCGTCACGCGGATATTATCCCGCTTTTTCGACATTTCAGCGATACCGCCAGCATTATCCGTCACCGGGCCGTATGCATCCAGCGCCACGATCATGCCCGCGAGGGACAGCATCGTGGTTGCCGCGATAGCGATACCAAATAGACCGGCTTCAGAATATGCGAGGAAAATACCGCCACAAATCACGATCACCGGCAGAGCCGTTGCTTCCATCGAAACAGCCAAACCCTGAATGACGTTTGTGCCATGGCCGGTTTCCGACGATTTGGCTACCGAACGCACCGGACGGAATTCCGTCGAGGTGTAAAATTCAGTAATCCAGATCAGCAGACCCGTCACACCCAGACCGACGATCACACACCAGAGCATGTCCATGCCTGTGACGTAACCGCCAGCAGCCAGAGCAAATTTCTGATCGAGACCAATCTGGCCCAGCAGAACAACCAGAAGCAGTACCGAGAAGATCGCACTGGCGATCAGGCCACGGTACAGGGCCCCCATGATGCTCTTTGTTTTCGGGTTGATGCGGACGAAGTACGTACCGGCGATCGAAGCGATAATGCAGAGCGCGCCGATCATCAGCGGGATCATCATCATCAGCTGCTGCGCGCCCGGTGCAAACACGCTGAACGCAATCAGCATCGTTGCAACAACCGTGACAGCATAGGTTTCGAACAGGTCGGCAGCCATACCGGCGCAGTCACCGACGTTGTCACCGACGTTGTCAGCGATAACGGCCGGGTTACGCGGGTCATCCTCGGGGATGCCGGCTTCGACTTTACCCACCAGATCGGCACCAACGTCGGCACCCTTGGTGAAGATACCACCGCCCAGACGGGCGAAGATCGAGATCAGGGACGCACCGAAGCTCAGGCCCACAAGGCCTTCCAGCTGCGCGCGCAGACCCATACCCATGTAGGAGTCGAGGTACCATGTATAAACGCCCACGCCCAGAAGCCCGAGACCGACAACCAGCATACCTGTGATCGCACCGGACTTGAACGAAACGTCGAGAGCCGTGTCGAGGCCTTGTGTCGCAGCCTGAGCCGTACGAACGTTTGCACGTACCGACACGTTCATGCCGATGTAACCGGCAACGCCGGACAGAACGGCACCAATCACAAAGCCGATCGCAACGTGCTTGCCGAGCAGCATACCCAGCAGCAGGCAGACAACAACGCCCACCATGCCAATCGTTTTGTACTGGCGGTTCAGGTACGCTTTCGCGCCTTCCTGAATGGCACCGGCGATGGCTTGCATCGTTTCGTTGCCCGCAGGCATCGACATCACCTGACGCGCGGTCAACTGGCCGTATATCAGGGCCAGAAAGCCGCAACAGGCGACCATCAGATAAATTTCAGTCATTTAAGTTTCCTCTGATCTCTTTTTATATGAGAGTGTAAAAACGCAATTCCTTTAAAAGGACGCATGAAATTGCACAATAATATGTCCCAAGGCAAGGGTTTAACCCGTGCCTGAGCACCGGATTCTACAGCAAAAATTGCTGCAACGCACAAGCGGAGCCCCCTCGGGCGCATAAGACAGGGAATGCCGGGCACAGCCGCCTATTTGACTGTCAGGACAAGAGATTCCTCTATGAAAGCATGAAGCGGCTGAACGTCGGCAAGAGGCAGATCCGCCGTAATGACCATCTTCGGAAACATTGGATTACCATAATATTCAAGATCGATGCTCGCGGCAGATAAAATCAAGGCCGCCAGAGCCGAGTACAAAACCAGCCGGGGAAGTTTCACCGGAAGTTCGCAAACGACACGCAGCCCGTAATCCGAAATCATTAAAAAGACAAACAGAAGGAAACCCATCGTAAGCATAATCTGGGCGTCGGACAGCAGGTAGAAATTGATATAAGGCATCACCAGTATCCAGAACGCGGCAAGACCGAGCATCACCACCGAGATATAACTGATGACCCGGGGCCACGGCAGTGCCTTTTTGCTGGCCACGACCAGCGACAAATGAATTGCCGACCACACAACCCATATTAAAAGAAAAAATCCCGCCCCGATCCCGTACGCATCGGTCTTCCAGTAATCCGGATCGTTCGTGTGGACAAGGCTGAACAGGCACGCCACAGCCACGGCAGCGACCAGCGAAAGCGCCATACCGACAAGGCGCTGGTCAATCAACCGGAGGAAAGATGAAAACCCGTCATGCGAACGGGTCGGCTGAATGGCGTGACGGGGCGCAAATAAACCGATGCGGGTTCTCCCGATCTTGATTTCCCGGCCCGAGTCAATCATGACCGGCGTATCGCCAATTCTTTGGACACCGGCGAATACGCCATTCACCGAACCCTTGTCAGCGACAAGAAACCTGCCATCGGCGGTCAGCGTGATTTCAATATGCTCTTCCGACACATACGGATCATCCAGAATAACATCGCAATGATATCCGCGACCGACAAGAACACGGGGCGAGGAAACGATCACCCGCTGTGATACCACGCTATAGGGCAGATGAATCTCAAGGATCACTTTTTCCATCTGATCTTCTCCGTCAGGTGGCCAAGAAATGTCATAGCCAGTTGCCTATCGACCCCCTCAAGGCTTGCCTTGTAATAATACCCCTGCTTCGCATGACCTAAAATGGCGGAGGAAAAATAAACATCATAAAGTCCGGGATAGCCCCTGTTGCGGCGGGTGCAGAGAGCGGTTTTCCAGTCATCGTTCGCATGCCGCGTAAAGCCGGACTCGCATTGAAACTCGCTCATGTCCCATTCTTCTTTTTCGTCGGCCAGCCATGATGATCCGTAACCATCCGAATACTCATAATCAAATCCCAGCCGGGGCACGAATGAACCGTCAGAATAGACAAGCCCGTATTGTATCCGGCCCGTATTCAGGCCGGACTTGAGAAATATGTCACTCTCCTGATGGCATACGATCCATGCATCTTCGATATTATATTCCTTGCCCCGCTTGTTGCCACCACCCCAGCACTTAAACGACGGGTCAAGGTTCTTCGGAAAGGTCAGCCCTTTCAGATCGGCCATCTCCGGCGCGACCTTTAATAACCCCTCTATGCCCACACGCTGACGATCGAGAACCTGGCCCGCGACCATCTTTCTCCATTCATTTGACGAACGCTTGGGAACAAATCCCTCTTTCCGGACGCGTTCCAGCAAGCCCCATAATGCCGACACAGGGACCAGATAATTAATGTCATTCGCCTCAATCGAAACATTCACCCCGACGACATGTCCGGCTTCGTTGACTGCCGGACCGCCGCTCATGCCGGGGTTCAGGCTGGCGCCCGAGAAAATGATATGCGTATAAAAGTTATTACTGATCGTCCCGCCATACGCCCCTTCTATCACCATCATCCCTTTATCGTGCGGGTTGCCGATCGCAAAGATATTTTGCCCCTTGCTCAGGGCATCGCGGCTGAGGTGAAGCCCCTCCTGGCTGACAAAGACATCGTCCCGGCTGGTTAAGACCGCCAGATCGTGCGCAACGTCGATAGCGACCAGTTCCAGCAAGCCCGACCGTCCGTCTTCGGTGCGGTACTGGATGTCGTAATTATCGGGATCGCGGGTATAATCGGAAATGACATGATAATTAGTCCCCAGCAACGGCAGGTCCTTGCCGGATTCAAATCTAAATCCGGTGCCGATAGCTTCCTTTTCCTGACTGCGTTTATCGACCACGGCGATCTGGAACACGCTGGGAAGGCTGGACACGAACAGCGCCGAAGCCTGATCCTCGGCCCTCGCCGGCGGCATATAAAGACAAAGAAGAAGGATAACCGGCACTATAAGTTTCATCAGCATCGAAACATCCTGATGGATTTACTTATGATTTGCAACCAGAGGTGAGCAACCGGCCGCTCAAAGCGTTTCCATAAATTCGAAGTCAGCGCTATCCTGTTGCACTAACGGGGATGCAAATCTGATTTACGTTTCAGGATTGCGATGCCTTCAGCCTCGATAGCGGGCATGACTTTCCCGACAGCCTGCAATACCTTGTCAAAGGCGTTCGCTTCAAAGTGGCTGAGATAAAAGGCCGCCCACGTTCTTTCATCGTTTACCGACGGCATATCCTTTTCAGGAACGCCCGATATTTTGCTTATGCACGCCATACTGATACCGGTCGATTCATGAGCAACAATGACACGATTCACCATCGCCGCTTCATCACCGGCACGAACCGGCCCTTCGGATGCCCTCTGAAATGCCTGACGATAGGATTCTTGAAGATCATCTGTGACGCACTTCACAAATTTCTGGCTGTTGACGGCCTTATCAGGCTGACCCCGCGCCAACGCACCGCCCCCACCAAGCAAAGCGGCAAACGAAACAGCGGCGATAGAGGCAATTCTGTGTACGGACGACATGGCTATAATATCCCTGAATATGATTTTCTATAAGATTGAGGTGACCATAAAACCGCCTCAGCCTATCGTCAAGAGACAGCTTGTCTGGAGATAACCGCCTGCGAATATCGCTCAGCCTCTTGTCTAATCATTTCAGCATGATAGCTTCCCGCATCAACACCCATCTTTTCAGGATATAAAATGATTGAACTTCTGACCGACCCGGCCATATGGATGAGTTTCGCCACACTGGCCATTCTCGAAATCGTTCTCGGGATCGATAACATTATCTTCCTGTCGATCGTGACACAGTCCCTGCCGAAAGAGCAGCAAAAACTGGCCCGCCAGATTGGTCTGGCACTGGCACTGATCATGCGGATCATTTTACTCAGCATGATCGTCTGGATCGCCAAACTGACAGACCCCCTCTTTGATGTCTGGGGACATGAGGTATCGTGGCGCGACCTGATCATGATCGGCGGCGGTCTCTTCCTGCTCTGGAAAGGCACACAGGAAATCCACCACTCGCTGGAGGGCAGTGATGAAGACATCACAGGCGGCGTCAAGAAAGCGGCTTTTGGCATGGTCATCGGCCAGATCGTTATTCTCGATCTCGTCTTCTCGCTCGACTCTGTCATTACAGCCGTCGGCATGTCAGACCAGATTTTCGTCATGATCGCGGCTGTGGTTGTGGCGATTGGCGTGATGCTCTTCGCGTCTGAACCAGTCAGTAAATTCGTGCATGACCATCCGACAGTGAAAATGCTGGCACTCAGCTTTATCCTGCTCGTGGGTCTGGTTCTGGTTGCCGAAGGCCTGCACCACCATATCGAACGCGGTTATATGTACTTTGCTATTTCCTTCTCCATGGGCGTTGAGTTCCTCAACCTCTGGGCCGCCAAGCGCAAGAAGGCTAAACGCGAAGCCGCAAAGGCGATACAGGAGTAGATTGACATCAATAGAAATGAAAAGCCGCCCTTCGGGGGCGGCTTTTTTCATGATCCCTGAGGATATATCTCTAAATCGGCCTTTGCTGCACGACCTGCAACAGGACATCTTCAACAACGTCGTCACCCAGAACACGGGCACTCGCCGATGTCAGCTTCTCCTTGACCATACCGACCTGCAGGACACCGCCCTTCATGGCGACATGCTTGTTCAACACACCATACATATCCTGAATATATGCATCTTTGAGACGCGGCATCTGCGCCGCCACTTCCGCCTTCTGCTCTTCGCTCGCGACCTGCAGAACGATCACAAGGCTGATCACCTGACTGACGCCATTTGCATCGACAATCGGAAGAACAAGCGGCGTCATTTCGACGAAGACCAGAGGTTCATGCTTGTCCTTTTTCTTCGCTTCTTTTGCTTCAGTGTGTTCGGCAGTTTCGCCAACAGAGGCTTCGGCAGACCTGCCGAAATAAAAATAGGCTCCGCCGGCTGCGCCGCCCAGAACCACAATCGCCACCAATGCCAGCAAGGCTACTCTCATGAGGCAGTTTCCCCTCTTACACACGCATAATCTTGGATAGTCTGTTGTGCCCTATCCATTATATTAGCTGGATGGAATTAATGATCAGTTACAGTTAGATGGCATTTTAGTAAAACTATCCGACAAAAGCCGCTGCGGCGCTTCTACAAAAAACCGTTTACTTTCATACCTTTAGAAATCACAGCCCGAACGGACCGCAGAGAATCGACGCTTCCAGCTTACAGAAAAGCCGTTAACTTTTGAAATTATTTGATGTGCATAAGTATAGGTAGTCAGGGTTTTCTAGGAAAATTCGGTAAAATTGAGGGAATCGCAGAATCGACCCGCGTTCCGGCATGCATGATGACCGGCGCGTCCAGAGACGCCGTTTTAAACCCTTTTTGGGCCTCGGATGCGCCAACCGACAAAAGATCATGAGACCCGATGGCAACACTTTCCGCCAAATAACCAACACGACTGATCGGCGGCGTCAGCAACGGTGATCCTTGTGCGGCAATCGCGTAACGGTCGTTCAGGTGTTGGCCGACGCCAACCAGCCCCTCACCCAGATAGCTTGCTGAATCCCGTGCACCCGTACCAATCGCGCGTACACGCTGCTCCCCGAGAGCGCTTTCAGCCAGATCCAGAACACGCGCGGTCGACTCGCCGTCTGTTGCCTTGTGCGCGACTGCTGTAACCACGCCAATACTGCAGACGGTATTAATCGCAATGTTGATCGCCGCCAGCGTTTTGGGGATCAAACCGACTGTTGCTTTGATCGCAGGAAGAACTTTCAGATTCATAACTATCTGTTTCTCAAAGTAAAAAACGCCTGCCCGCGCCAGACGCAGGATAAATTCATGATATATAATTTATGTAAATAATAAATTAAGAGCGGGTCATGGCCTTGACGCGGTCCAGCACGGCATTCACCAGCTTGTGCTCGCCCTGATCGTAAAAGGCATGAGTGATATTGATATAGTCATCAATGATGATCGGCGCATCAACATCCTGATGGGACATCAACTCATAAGCGCCGCAGCTTAAAACCGCATTCAGCAAGGGTTCAGCAGGAACAGCCTTTTGCTGCCCATCTTTTTGCAACGCTGTTGCCAGCATTTGCTGGATCATATCCGCGTTCTGATTAACACCCTTCAGAATGCGTTCAAACAGCAGGCTATCGGCACGAACAGCCTCGACACCGTCCAGAGGCTGCCCCAGACGGTAGTTCCGAAACTCCTCGACAACCATCTCAACCAGATCGTCATTGGCCTTCATCTGGTAAAGCGCCTGCACCGCCGCAAGGCGTGCCGCCGTGTTACGGGCATGGGAAGAATTGTCAGGAGTCTGGACTTCAGGTTTCATGGCGGCACTTATGCCGAAAAACGGCAGAAAAGGCAACAAAAACACGCCCCTGTTTGAAAATCTGGAAGGGCGGAGCCTGATTTGTCAGCGATATCGGCAAATTCAGCGATTAACCTAGCCTGTTTTATCGACCTTCAGCTTTGCCCGTTCATATTCTGATTTCAGCCGGGGTTTTGCGTATAGAAAGATCGCCAACGCAATAAATACAATCGGCGCTGTAAACAGCCGCGGGTGAATATTAAACAATATGGGGCCCATAATGCTTGCATAAGATATGAGCTGAAGCCATTGGATATCCTGTGGCAGCTTAGAGAAAAATTTAAGGATCGGCATACTTGAGAGCAAAGACAAGAACCACAAGACTGCATGGACCAAGCCGATACATGCAGTTAAGATAAGACAAATAGCGAATAACTGATCCAACTTCATACATCTCCCTAATAATAGAAATCTAGGCAGCGTCCTCGTCGTCCGCGCCGCCTTCCAG
>JAMHVA010000226.1:0-4518 GCA_035904625.1 Alphaproteobacteria bacterium
CTACACGTGTTGTCATAGGAAAACCTTTGGGGTTCAGGGTTGAAAATCTCCCCCGTTATATAGACCTTGCGGTGCGGAAAAACAATATCCGTGTTGGTTTATTTGGGCTTGAAATCCGGTGCAGTCCGGCGGGTTTTGCAGGGGAATAACTGCCGGGATGCCTCGTGAATATCATGCCCCATTCCGGGAAGGATGATGGTCCGGCAGCGGTGGAACAGCGACAGATCGTAAGCGTTCGGGACAGACCAGACATCCTGATCGCCGTAAACAAGCGTGACCGGGCAATCCAGAGGAATCGCAGCTTTTTCTAGAAAACGGTCCTTGCCCGTAAACAGCTCGAGATCCAGCGCAGCATGCGCCGCGCGCACCGCGAACAAGTTCTTCCAGTCCTGCAGAGAACGGGCGCGCAGCATGTCCTGCGCCGGTACGGGCGACTGCGCCGCGAGATTGAACACGGCGTGGTAGGCATTAAAGCGCTGGTTGTAATCGGGGTGGGATGCCTTGCGAAATGCCGATGATGTAATGCCCATTCCCGTGCGGCTGCCGTGAAAGTCATAATAAGCATCAGCCGCCGCTTTATCTTTCTGCTCTATGACCTGATAGCCTTCATCAGTGCCGAAATAGGGTGCGTAACCAGTGAGGGACTTACAGCGTTGCGGGTGCCTGAACGCGTATCCCGCCATATAGATCGTGCCGAATGACCACCCCAGTATATCCATACGGCGGATATTCAGATGACGGCGTACGCGTTCTATATCGTCGATATTGGCGTCGATTGTGTTGTTACGCATTTCACCGGCGGGCAGCGAGTTACCCATACCACGCTGGTGCATCACGACGACGCGACGGTTTGAGGGCAATTCAAGTCTATCCATATCAAGGACATGGCCGGCACCGCCATGAATCAACAGCAGCGGCGCGCTGCGCGCATCGCCATAAACGGCACCATAAATTTTATGGCCGTCGCCGGTATCCAGATAAAATTCTTTACTTGCCTGTTTCTTCACGTTCTGCCTAATACTGCCGTACGAATAAGAGGGCTCGTGTATTATGGCGCGTACCATAGAGAAAGCTTCAAAAGAAGCGCAAGAAGTTTCTGACCAGTACTCGAAAATCAGCAAACACTATGAATACTGGTTCAAGTCATCATGGCCGGAACCGGCACAAATTCAGGGCAAGGCGCTGGAAAAATTACTGCGCGGGCAGGGGCTTAATGGTCGCCTGCGGGCGCTGGACCTGACATCCGGAATGGGAACTCAGGCGATTGGTCTCGCCTTGCGCGGCCATGATGTCGTCGCGCTGGATATCAGCGCAGGACAGGTCGAACGCGGTCAACGCGAGGCTGAAGTTCTAGATCAGAACTTGCCGATCCAGTTCGTTTTGGGCGATGCCACGCACCCGTCTGATTACGTATCCGGCCCATTCGATGCCATTTTTTCTTTCGGGAATTCTTTGCCGCTGCTGGGCAGTGTTGAAGCATTGTGCAGCGTGCTTTCAGAATCTTTGGAGTTGCTAAAACCGGGCGGTGTATTTGTCGCGTCCCTGCGCGATCATACTGATTTGCGCCAGCGTCAACCGCATCTGATCGGCTCGGGCCCGGTGAATATCGACGGCAGCAAGGGTGTGTGGGTGGAAACCGGCATCTGGATGCCGGATGGTAAACATTACACATCGCACATCACATTCGTTCTGAATGAGCCGAAGCATGAGGAATATTACTATCCATTTCCGCCACTAGCCGCCGTGACCAAAGACGAGTTTGTCGGTTTGATGAGAGAAGTCGGTTTTTCCAGCGTCACATTCCATGAAAAAAGCGAGCATCCGGAATTTACCTGTCCGCTCTTTCTGGGGAAAAAGCCGCAATAAATTCAAAAATTCGCGGATAAGCCTAAAATACCCAGTTGCAAATGATTATCATTTACTTTAGGGTCGGGCCATTATCTCAGGAGTAAAAAATGACGAATTCCCAAGTAATTGAAGAGTGGTGGCAGGAACCTGACGTCGGCGATGCGTCTTTGGAGGACGATCATGGCATGTATTTCTGGAATGACGTCATCGATAACGTCATTCAGGAGAAGCTGGCGGGTAAAACCGTTCTCGATTTCGGCTGCAATCAGGGCGGATTCCTGCGTTACCTGCATGAGAAAAATCCCTACGCCAAGGGCGTGGGCGTCGATATTGCTGCAAAATCCATCATGGTTGCGCAAACCCGCAAGGGCAACCTGCCGCTGGAATATTTCGCGCTGACAACATTGGACCAGTTCAATGAACAGTTTGATGTCGCAACCAGCACAGCTGTGATCTATCTGATCTCTGACATCAAGACCCACGCGAAAGAGATGTTCAAGGCACTGAAGCCGGGCGGCATCTATTACGCGACACATCCGGATTACACACAATCCGAAGGCGGGCGTTTGCAGATCGAAAAAATTAATGAATTCGCGGCTGTAAAAGCGTCCGAGAAAACACTGCAGGATATCGCCGAAGCATTCGCCGAAGCGGGCTTTATGGTGTCGATCAAGAAAATGACGCCGAAGGGCTATCTGGGTCTGTCCGTGAACAGCACATGGTATCGCAGCGTTTATGACCAGATTCACCACAATTACGAAGAGCGTTATGCGTTCCGTCTGGTCAAGCCTGCAAAGTAAGTCATCTCGTTTAAGGTGTGTTCCCATGATTGCAATAAAGCCGCAAGATGACGGCAACGTCATTCTGTTTCAGCAGGAGGAATATGCGCGCGCCGTGCAATTACTCTCGGAAGAGAATCTGACATTCGGCAAGGTCTATCGCAGCCATAAAGGCGAAGCGCAGGAATTCCTGATGCTGGACGAGTTGAAATGGCTGAGCAGTGAAGGCGGCATCGATATGTCGAGTCAACACGTGGCATTCATGACGGATGATGGTGTGCCCGTGCCCGCCATGTTGCTAGCCCAGCATAGCGGCTGCAACGTAACTGTGATTGACCCCGTACCTGAAACAGCCAGTCTGGCACAAGAAATCATTCGTCGCGTGGGGCTTTCTCATCTGGTGAAGGTGCTGCGCCAGCCCGCTGATGAAGTGGATTACAGCGCCTATACCCTGATCTGGGCATCCGGCAATGTCCGCGCCCGGAAACCCGCATTCAATCGCGTACTGGAATTTGCCAACGTGCAATACGTTATCGTTCGCGCGGAGTTGGCGCAGAACCAGAACTTTGTCGTCAATGAAATCGTGGATGAATGCAAGGCATGTGATTGCGGGTTCAAGATAATGCATCAGACGCCGCAACGGCTGGCATCCAGTCTGGTGTCGGTCGTGATGTACCATGCGCCGTGCCATCCGACAGTTGAGAAGTCCGCCATTGAGCCTGTGCGCCGCCGCGTGGTGGATAGCATGGTTGATCTGGTTGGAAATACGCCCATGCTACGCCTTGATGCGGAAAAAACCGGCCTCAAGAATATTGAGCTGTATGCGAAGCTGGAGCACCTGAATCCGTTCGGCTCGATCAAAGACCGCACTGCCAAGGCAATGCTGGCACCGCACATTCGCGATATTTCTGAACAGAATCGTGAAATTCTGGAACTATCGAGTGGCAATGCTGCGCGCGGACTACAAGCGATTGCGGCCATTCATGGCACACGTCTTGAGACAGTCAGCAACCGCATCCGCATTCCCGAAATGCGCAAGATACTGGAACTGCAGGGTGCCAAGATTACACCAATTGATGATAAAGGTGGCACGCTGGATGCTCTGGGCGCATTGAAGACCGTCGATGAAAAAGCCACAAAAGAAAGCGACCGTTATTTTTATACCGACCAATATCGCAACCCGGCAAACGACGGCACGCATTGCGCCACCACGGGCCGCGAGATTATCGAAGATATCGGCGCGGTCGATTATATGATCGGTTCCGTTGGCACGGCAGGATCAACCATGGGTCTGGCGCGTGCCTTGCGTCAGGCGAATGAGAATATCGAGGTCATCGGCGTTGTATCCGATGGTGTTGATTACATTCCCGGCATCCGTTTCAAAGGTGAGATTTTCAATGTTGGTTCGTTCGACGAGAAAAGTTACCGCGCCATTCAGGACGTCAGCGTTGATGAAGCGATTGATGGCGTGATCGACCTGATGCGCCTCTATGGCGTTATGGCTGGCCCATCGAGCGGTGCCACATATCATGCAGCCCTCAAGCATCTGCGTGCCGTCGATGCAACGCTGACAGCGCCGAAAAAGGCCGTGTTCGTTGTATGTGATCGTGTTGAGCTTTACTTGAGCTGGTTACAGTCCCGCAGACCGGAACTGTTCTCCGCCTAAATTTTCGCTTTCACCGCTTCGACCACAGCTTCCTTCGTAATCTTGAAGTGGCTGTACAGGTCCTTGATCGGCGCAGATTCACCAAACGTGCTCATGCCGATAAAGATGCCGTCAAACCCGAGCCAGCGATCCCAGCTTTGGCGCACGGCGGCTTCCACGGCCACACGGACAAGCTTGCGGTCGCCCAGCACTTTCTCCTGATAGGCAGAATCCTGTTTAGCGAAT
>JAMHVA010000227.1:0-5243 GCA_035904625.1 Alphaproteobacteria bacterium
GGGGCCTGATTCCCGAACGATCCATCAGCGCCCGCAAAGATTCCGCGTTTTTAGGGAAATCGAGGGATATCAGCACGACAGAAAAGCGATCTGACTCATATTGCTGTTTCAGGGCAACAAGCGAGGGTATTTCGGCGATACAGGGCGTACACCATGTCGCCCAGTAATTCACAAGGATATATTTTCCGGCGTGCGTCGCCATAACGTCGGCGGGCTGGTCCTGCAGGTCGTTCAGCGTCAGTGCGGGGAATTTCCGCTCCTGATCATTTTTCGGCTTTTCACCAATAAACGCGGGATCGCTGAGCGCCCCCGATCCCGACAAAACCAGATTGGCGAGCGCCCATGTCAGCGATACGATGGTTCCGGCAATAAACAGGAAGCGGATCAGGTTTTTTTGCAGGCCAAAATATGCCAAGGTAGTCATCCCGAATATGGAGAGCCCGTGCCCAACATGTCAAAAATCATGAACAAACGTGTTTGTATGTATATCTGTCTGCTGGGGCTTCTGTCCATCCCGATTGCCGGATGCGGCATCAAGCCATCGAAGCTGGAGACTCCGGGCGGGAAAGATACGGTATTCCCCCGTACATACCCGGACACATCTACGGATCCGGAATAAATCATCTATGCCCGCAGGTTTTGAAGAGATTGGCGGAGTCCTGTGTGCGGATGGCGTTCCCCTGCCCCGGATTGCCGATGCCTGCAGCACGCCTTGCTATGTCTACAGCGCCGGGAAGCTGGACCATAATATACAGCGTCTTCAGGATGCGTTTAAAAAGGTGCTGCCGGAATCCACGCAACCGCTGATCGCCTATGCCTGCAAGGCCAGCAGCAATGTCAATCTCCTGCATTATCTGGGACAGCATGGCCTGGGTGCCGATGTCGTATCCGCCGGAGAATTGCTGCGCGCCCGTCACGCCAGCATACCCGCTGACAAAATCGTGTTCTCTGGCGTTGGGAAAACGGCCAGCGACATAGAACTGGCGATCAATGAAGGTGTCGCACAGATCAATATCGAATCCGAACCCGAGTTCGAGATGATCGATATGATCGCCCGCCGCCTGCAAAAGAAAGTGGCTGTAGCGTTCCGCATGAACCCCGATGTGGATGCCCGGACGCACGCCAAGATCACGACAGGCAAGGAAGACAATAAATTCGGCATGCATGTATCCGATATCGAACGGATATATAAAGCATCGCAAAATCACCCTTATATTGATGTGCAGGGTTTAAGCCTGCACATCGGATCGCAGCTGACGGCGCTGGAGCCGTTCCGCGAAGCATTCACAAAGATGGCAGCATTTGCGCACCGCCTGACTGATCAGGGATTATCCGTCAAGTCGCTTGATCTGGGTGGCGGATTGGGCATCGTGTATGAACAGGAACCGGACCTGTGCCTTGAAACATACGCCGCGATCATTCGCGATATCATTCATCCGCTGAATACGCGGATCACCATCGAACCCGGACGACTGATCATCGGTGATGCGGGATTGTTGCTGACGCGGATCACCTACGTCAAAAAAACACCATCCCGGCAATATGTGATTCTGGATGCGGGGATGAACGACCTTGTGCGACCGGCGATGTACGACGCATGGCATCCGATCCGTCCCGTCGTGCGCCGGGAATTACCCATGCAACCGTTTGATATCGTCGGCCCGGTCTGTGAAACCGGGGATACATTTGCCCGCGACCGCCAGATGCCGGACGCACAGCCAAATGACCTGCTGGCGATCATGGCCGCCGGGGCATACGGCTTCAGCATGGCATCGCGCTATAATACCCGGCCTCTGGCCGCCGAAGTGATGACCCGGGACAGCGTTTTCCAGATCATTAGACCAAGGGAAAACATTCGGGATATACTGGAAGAAGAACCCCTTCGCCGGTGGTAATTTTCCCGGAAACCTCTAGATTTATGTCATCGTGCATAGAGAACCTCAGGATTACCAGAATCGTCCCCTTTATGACCGCCTGTCGCGCAAGCGTTTTCAGGCGCGTCTGGTGCTGGGGCTGGAAAATCTGGTGGGCGCTTTCTGGCGCATAAGCCTGTGGATCGGAGCCTTTGCCGGTTTATGGCTGCTGCAGCTTCCGGCGATTGCCGGAAAGACCGGAGCGATTGCGACATCCTTTATTTTTATCGGCGGGCTTGTATGGCTGCTGTGGAAAGATGCCCGCCGCTTCCGTTGGCCGACGATGCAGGAAATCGACCGCCGTCTGGAAGACAACAGCCAACTGCCGCACCGGCCCCTGACAGCCCTCGACGACAGACTTGCCAATCCCGATGATGCGGCAGCACGTACCCTGTGGGCACGCAGCAAGGCACGTGCGCTGATAGCCATATACAAACTGAAAACCCCCTTCCCGCGTCCGGTGCTTGCCAGCCGCGACCCGGTTGCCTTGCGGGCGCTGGTCGTCCTGATCGTCATTATCGGCATCACGATTGCTGGCCCGGCGTGGAAAGAACGCATTCGCTTCGGCATCAATCCGCTGCAAGCCATGAATGAAAAGAAAATCGACAAGAGCATTACCGTCTGGATCACGCCGCCGGAATATACGGGCGTCCAGCAAACCATCCTGCAAGGTGGCGGCAAGCGCAAAGAGTCGATTGATATTCCACAAGACAGCGTGATCAAGGTTCAGGTCAGCAAGGGCTGGGGCGATCCTGTCCTGCGCATGGCGGGCACCGACACCCCGCTGAAGCGCATAGACGACAAGAACTGGAGCCTTGAAACAGCAATTGCGCCCGGCGAAAAACTGGAAGTTCGCCAGTTGGGTATGCGCCGCGCGGTTATACCTTATCGTTTTATTCCTGATACGCCGCCTGAAATAACACTGATTGAAGAGCCGCAGACAAAAGACAAGGGCCAGATGCAGCTTTCACTGAAGGTGAAAGATGATTACGGCGTCGATGACCTGATCATGAAAATGCGGCTGGACGAAACGGTGACGAACCCACCGCTGGGAGCCCCCGTAGAGGACAAGCGTGCGGTCATGAGCCCGCCCGGACAGGAGATGGAGGTCAAACCGCTTTATGACCTTGCATGGCATCCGTGGGCGGGGCAGCCCGTTGTCATCGAGATGGACGCCGTCGATCATAAAAAGCAGGTCACGGCCCTGCCCCCGCTGCATGTGACACTGCCTGAGCGCACGTTCAGCCATCCTGTCGCGCAGAAACTGATTTTGATGCGCAAACGTCTAGCCAGAACGCCGGATGCCGCCGCGGAGAATATTGCCGAAGAGTTGCTGGATATCATGGTCGAGCCGGACAAGTATGGTGGCAATCTTGTCGTCTTCCTGTCGCTGCGCACGATGGCTTCACGATTGATATATGACCCGACCGAAGAAAATATTCGCGGAATCATTTCCCAGATGTGGGATACCGCCCTGCAAATCGAAGAGGGCAATCTGGCGATTGCCGCACGCGACCTGCGCGATGCCCAGCGAAAACTTGAATCCGTCCTCAATGATCCCCATGCGACGCAGGAGCAAATTGCGCAAGCACTGGATGAGTTCAAGGAAGCGATGAACAATTACTTCCAGGAAATGGTCGCGGAAATGCAGAAGCAGATGGCCAAAGGGGAAATCGTCACCCTGCCCGCCGATATGTTCAGCGCCATCATGAACCCGGAAGACCTGCAAAACTTCATGGATGAACTGGCCGCGCAATCAATGGCCGGCAACAAGGACGCCGCCCGTGAAATGCTGTCGAAGATGCAGCAGATGCTGGACCAGATGAATAATTCCAGCGGCCAGATGGAAATGCCCAAAGACATGAAATTCATGCTTCAGGGGATCAGCGAATTGCAAAAGCTGATCGAGAAGCAGGAAGAGTTACTGGAGCAAACTAAAAAGCAATCGGCGGATTCCGGCATTCTGCCGCAACAGCATACATATGGCGAGACCATGCCGATTGATCCGAACGTGATGAAAGATCTGTTCGGTGACCAGGTTCTGCCGCAACCTGATGGCACGGCCCCTGCGCCGGAAACAACCGATATCAAACCTTCGGTCGATACATCGAAAAACAAGGATGAGCAGGAAGCCCTGCGTTTCGTTCTGGGCAAGCTGATGCAGGACGCCGATAGCGAACTGGGTGAAATCCCCCCGAATATGGGACAAGCAGAACTTGAAATGCGCGGGTCATCGCAGCAGTTGGGAAATAACCACCCCACCAACGCCATCCCCCATCAGGAAGCGGCCATCAAGCACCTGAAAGAATCTATGGACCAGATGAGCGAGAAGCTGGCGCAGAAACTGAAAAACATGATGGCGATGTCGATGGGCAGCAGCCGCATGGACCCGATGGGGCGCCCGATGAAAGACGGCGATAACCCGTCATGGATGCCATCATCACGCGTCAAGATCCCGGACGAAGCCGAGCGCAAACGCGTCCGCGAGATTCTGGATACGATCCGCCGCCGTTCGGGCGAACTCAACAGGCCGGATTATGAGCTGGAATATTATCGCCGCCTGATGCAGCAATTCTAAGGCGCCACCGTTTGCTCTAAATTTCAACAAAAGAACCTGTTATTCCCCTAACCTGTCATCCCGAGCGTAGCCGAGGGATCTTTTCAGGTTGATAATGGATCAGATCCCTCGGCTACGCTCGGGATGACGATAAAGGCATGATTCAACCTAAAACGGGAATACTCTAGTCGATGACGAAACGGATATTCAGATCCGTAACACTTTCGCCGATTTCAGGATAGACACTGCTGAACGGCATCGATTGCTGGGACGGTATATCCGTCTTCGGTGATTCCAACGACCAATGTTCGACCTCTTCCCCGTCCTTCGTGCGCAGGCTGAAGCGCAAACCCGGCACCTGTACCGGATACGGCTTGATGTTCATAATCTTGCCATCGACACTTAAAATCTCCACGCCCTTGGCGTTGAAAGTCGTCACCGCCTTCAGGTCTTCAAAAATCAGCCCGTCGCCCGGGGTCGGGCCTGCGACGCCCAAGGCATCATAGAACGCCAAACTGGCGGGCCATGAACGCATAACCGGTTCCCTGAAAGCCAGCAATCCGGCCAGGACAGAAACAAAAATGACTGCCGCCGCCGCCATACCGCTGATCACAGCCGGAGAAAACCACTCGCCACGCTTGCCCTCCGGGGATACCGATGATGTCTCCAGCAGAACAGGCAGATCGCCCGAAACCTCATTGTATTTTACAGATTCCAATTCTTCCGCGAGAGTGTCGGAGAAAGAGAGCGAATCCTCATCTTCTTCCGGGATC
>JAMHVA010000228.1:0-2298 GCA_035904625.1 Alphaproteobacteria bacterium
TTCGAGTTCGAGCCGCTCCGGTTTGTGGCGTTCTTCAGAAAACGCCAGTGAGTTATTTTACTGGGGAGCAGTCCCCACCATTATAAAATCGCTGGCATGGACAAGGCCTATCCGGGTGCTGTCGATCACGCCGTTTGCGCCATCGCCGAGTAAAAGATACGTCCCGCCCGGAAGAACGCCCTTATAATTCCTTTGATAGGATTCCAGCATGGCGCGGCTGGATGGTGGCAGGACATACGGCGTTCCTGTGCTGTTGTGGGTATCCTCGCCATTGACACGGATTGTTCCATTCGCTGTCACGGCAAACCGATCTCCCGGCAAGGCCTTGGCGATTTTAATGACGGGTAAGTCATGCGCCCCAGTGTGGAAGACCACCAGATCACCCCGCCGCACGGCCCCCGCGCAGGATACGGGTTTCATCATCACCGCTGCCCCGTCATGCAACAAAGGCGAAAGCGATTCACCGTGAATCGTCACGGGCCGCGCCGGGCAGTCATTGGCAACTGCCGGACTGCACAGCAATAAAATCAGAATGGAAAAAAGGTAGATTCCCCGCATCGTGCCCCTTTATTCATTCGCAGCCTTAACCTTCAGGGCCGGAATCATCTTTGTGTAATCGGCATCGGAACGCAGAAATAAATTATTCCCGACCCGGCTG
This sequence comes from Alphaproteobacteria bacterium, assembly GCA_035904625.1. Lineage (GTDB taxonomy): Bacteria > Pseudomonadota > Alphaproteobacteria > Micavibrionales > Micavibrionaceae > Micavibrio_C. The sequence continues at coordinate 659 of JAMHVA010000228.1, forward strand.
CATAAACTGCGCCGCGCCTTATACCCGCTAACCTGTCGTAACATCGCCAGATAAGACGTTACCGTATCGGATAATCCCTGAATCGTTGCCGCATCCACCGGCGACCCGGCCCGTTCCCACGCCCTGATTTTCTGGTGACAACGCGACAGGGATGTCTGGCGCAGATAGGTCCGCCCCGGCTTGATGATAAAACCCGTATAATCAAACCCGTTTTGCACAAGATTGATGTGTGTTTTGTTCGGGTGCAGGTGGAGCGATAATTTTTCCTGTAAAAAACGGTCGAGTTGCAACGCCCATGTGTTCAAAACGACCGGGTCGTCATGCAAAAAAATCATGTCATCGACATAACGCCCGTAATACCGCGCTTTCAGCCTGTGTTTTGAAAACTGGTCTGCTTCGTTCATATAGACATTGGCAAAAAACTGGCTGGTCAGATTGCCAATCGGCAAGCCGATCCCGTCTTTTGCATGGATCAGGCTTTTATGCGGCGGAACCCTGTCGAAGAGTTCCCGGCGCGATTTATAATACGCCCCCGGACGCGGATCGTGCAGCGTCACCTGACGGATCAAAGCCCGCAGCCACGGTTCAGCGACACGCTGTTCCAGCAGCGTTAATAAAACATGCCTGTCGATGCTGTTGAAGAAATTGGCGACATCCACCTTCATGACCCATGCCTTGCGCGTATGGTTTTGCGTGATGGAACGCGCAAAACCGCTAATCCGCCGCAACCCGTCATGCGTGCCACGGCCCGGAATACAGGCATAGGAATCACGGATAAAACGCCGGTAATAACGATCCGATATGGCGTTGTAGATGACGTGATGGACAACCCTGTCCCGAAAATCAGCCGCCCAGACCTCACGAATTTTTGGATAGGTGACGACAAAGGCAATACTGCGACCTATTTTATAGTCACCTGATTTCAAATCACGGTAGAGCGTCACCAGATTGGATTCGAGATTTTCTTCAAAACGAAGTTGATTGATCGAATTGCGCTTGGTACGGCGGCAATCGAAATACGCATCAAAAACATCTTCGATAGTCACGCCGTCTTCAACAATTTCATTCTGCAATATCATACAAATAATCTTTCCTGATAGAAAGAGTCCGGAAAGGAGGATTCAACTCCGGGCAGGCTCAACGCCGCCTCAACGCCTTACACACCTCACCCTCAGAGCATTATTCTTATTGTTGTTGTTCTGGTTGCCATTGGTGAAGTTCTGGTTCCACGCATTGTTAGTGTCGTACTCCGTAGAAGACCAGTAATTGGCGTTACGCTGGCGATCTTATGGTCGTGGATCACGATTTTCGTGAACCGCGCCTTCACACTATCCTGTCAATGACAGGGTAGCGATCTGCTTTGGTATAAATCCTGCTTATCATGAATAAATACCGCCGCCAGCCGAGATGAATATGCTCACCGGGGCAGGCCTTAACCTGCAACCCGTTCCGGCGTCCTCCTTTCCGAACCTGCTGTTGTTCCTTTTAACCAGCCCTGTGCCTGACGCGCCAGAGAGTCGGTCATTTCCGACAACGCCGCATAATGGCGGCGCGGTAAAATATGCATGTCATGCGACAGGCGCATCATAAGCTGGATCGCCTGTACGCGCTCCAGAATGGATTCAATATGGCGCACTTTG
>JAMHVA010000229.1:0-6497 GCA_035904625.1 Alphaproteobacteria bacterium
GGCGACACAGGCTCTCTCGCACTTGGTGGCGTTCTGGGATCGATTGCAGTCATTACCAAACATGAACTGGTGCTGGCGATCATTGGCGGTCTGTTCGTGCTGGAAACCGTATCGGTCATCATTCAGGTCATGTCATTCAAGCTGACGGGCAAGCGCGTGTTTGCCATGGCGCCGCTGCATCACCATTTCGAGAAAAAAGGCTGGCCTGAAACCACGATCGTGATCCGTTTCTGGATCATTGCCATCGTTCTGGCCCTGATTGGATTATCGACACTGAAACTGAGATGATACGTACAGACGCATTTGTCAAAACTTTACAGGGAAAGCCGGTGGCCGTGTTCGGTATCGGTAAATCCAATCTGGCTGTCGTCCATAGCCTTGTGAAGGCCGGGGCAACGGTATGCGCGGGCGACGACAATCCGGCGAATATCGATGAAGCGGTAAAGCTGGGCGCGCAATCCGGCCTGATGGAAAGCGATTTTTCTGCCTATGCGTGCCTGATACTGGCACCGGGCGTGCCGCTCCATTTCCCTGAACCGCATGACGTTGTGAAACGCGCCCGCACGGCAGGGATTGAGATTATCTGCGATGTGGAAATCCTGCACCGGCTCCATCACGGGCGACAGGTCATCGCCATTACCGGCACCAACGGCAAATCGACGACCACGACCCTGACCGGGCATATCCTCACATCCTGCGGCATCGAAACTGAAATTGGCGGTAATATCGGCGCGCCGGTTCTGTCGCTGGAAATGCCGCCGCATGAAGGCGCCTTCGTCATCGAAATGTCGTCCTATCAGGTCGATTTAAGCCCGACATTCGCGCCCGATATCGCTGTTCACCTGAATCTGACGCCCGACCACATCGACCGCCATGGCTCGATGGAGGGCTATTATCAGGCCAAGAAAAATCTGTTCCGGGGCAACGGCGCGGCGATCATCGCTGTCGATGACGATGGTTCGCGCCGTATGGCGGATGAAGTGCGGGCCGCAGGCCAGCGCGATGTCTATTCGGTATCGGTAACAACTCCTGTTGCGGGCGGCGTCTATGTCCTGAACGGCGCGCTTTATGATGCGATGTTCGATGATGCCCGTAAGATTGCTGACCTCGATATCCCGACACTGGCAGGCCTGCATAACCACCAGAACGCCGCCGCCGCTTACGCCGCTGTCCGCATGATGGGCGTTCCGCCGGACAAGATCATTCATGCCATGCGATCATTTCCCGGTCTGGCGCACCGTCAATATCCGGTCTGCAAGATTAATGATGTGACATATATCAACGACAGCAAAGCCACCAATGCCGATGCCACCGCCCGCGCGCTTGCCTGTTACAACGATATCTACTGGATCGTCGGCGGTCGCCCGAAAGAAGGCGGTCTGGACGGGCTGGATTCCTATATGAGCCGCATTCGCCATGCGTTTGTCATCGGCGAAGCGATGGATGACTTTTCTGCCTGGCTCGAAGCCCGCGATGTCGCGGTGACGCGCGCGCGTGTTCTGGATGAGGCGACATTGCATGCCCACCGCCTGGCGCAATCCGATGGCGGGGGGGTCGTGCTGCTGTCGCCCGCCTGCGCGTCGCTGGACCAGTTCGAGAATTTTGAGAAACGCGGGGACCGTTTCGTCGAGATCGTCAATTTCCTCAAGGAGAGGCCGGAATGAACAACGCCCTGTTTTCGCGTACCGACCGTTCCATTCTGGGCCGCTGGTGGTGGACAGTCGACCGCCCGATGCTGGCGTCCCTGCTGGTTCTGATGGTGCTGGGGGTCATGCTGGTAACGACCGCCAGCCCGCCGGTGGCTTTGCGGATCGGCGCGGGTGAGTTTCATTTTGTCATTCGCCACATCATTTTTTTGATACCCGCACTGCTCATCCTTCTGGGGCTGTCGCTGATGTCGCCGAAAATGATCTGGCGCACCGCGACAATTGTTCTGGGGCTCGGCATTCTCGGGCTTATGCTCGTCCTGATCACGGGCACGGAAGTGAAGGGCGCACAGCGCTGGATCAGCCTGTTCGGCTTTTCAATCCAGCCCAGTGAATTCGTCAAGCCGTCATTCGCCGTGATATCGGCATGGTTCCTCAGCCGTGCGCGCGAACAACCGGGATTCCCCGGCCAGTGGATCGCGACGGGCCTGTTCGGCCTTGTGATCATGCTGTTACTGCTGCAGCCCGATATCGGCATGACAGTGGTGACGGCGGCCATTTTCGGGGCGCAGATTTGCCTTGCCGGGTTGCCGCTCTGGATTTTGTTTGGTTTTATCGGTCTGGGCGTCAGCGGCTTGCTGGGCGCTTACTTCTTGTTTCCCCACTTCCAAAGCCGTATGGATCGCTTCCTTGATCCGTCTACCGGCGACAATTATCAGGTCAGCAAATCGCTCGAGGCGTTTCGTCAGGGGGGGCTGGGCGGTGTCGGCCCGGGGCAGGGCGAGGTCAAACTGGGCCTGCCTGATGCCCATGCCGATTTCATTTATTCGGTCGCGGCGGAAGAAATGGGGATGGTCTTCGCGCTGATCATTCTGGGTATATATGTATTTATCATATTGCGCGGCCTCAATCGCCTGATGGAAAATGACAGCCTGTTCGCCATTCTGGCGTGCGGGGGGATTTTGACGATGTTCGGGCTGCAATCGGTCATTCATATGGGGTCCAGCGTCAGCGTTCTGCCCGCCAAAGGCATGACGCTGCCATTTATCAGCTATGGCGGATCGTCGTTGTGGGCGATTGCGTTTGCCATGGGGATGGTTCTGGCGCTGACGCGCCGCCAGCCGCGCACATCGGTGGCCCGTGGCGGCAGCATCGCCCGTGGTTTCTTTGGCCGTGGTGGAATCAGGGGCGACATCAAGGGCGGCATTCGAGGAGTATAACGACATGGAAATTCGCGACAAATTGATCCTGATCAGCGCGGGCGGCACCGGCGGCCATATGTTGCCGGCGGCGTCTTTGGCGCGTGATCTGGTCTCGCGCGGTTTCCGCGTCGAAGTCGCAACCGACTGGCGCGGCTATACGTTTGAAAAATTCTTTGGCGGTATACCGATGCATGTGCTGAAGGCCGGAACCCTGCATCAGGGTTTCATCCGTAAATTCACCGGCCCGGCCTCGCTCATCATCGGGATCGCGCAGGCATTCCGCCTTGTTGATAAAATAAAGCCCGCCGTCGTGATCGGCTTTGGCGGCTATCCATCATTTCCGTCTGTCTATGTCGCGCAAAACAAGAAAATTCCGACGATTATTCACGAACAGAACGCCGTTCTGGGGCGCGCGAATGTCGTGCTTTCGAAACGGGCGGATCGTATCGCATTGTCACTGCCGCACGTCGAAGGCGTATCCGATTTCGATTCGCCGCGTATTGTTGTGACGGGGAACCCGGTTCGTGAGGAAATCGGGCGCTTATACGCGCTTCCTTATCCTTTACTTCAGGCGGACGGCCCGTTGAAGATTTTCGTCATGGGCGGCTCTCTCGGGGCGCATGTTTTCTCTGTCGTCGTTCCGGCGGCGCTGGCACGGTTGCCGGCGGCGCAGCGCGCCCGGATCGAAGTGATCCAGCAATCGCGCAGCGAAGATATCGAAGCCGCCCGCGAAGTATATACCCGCGCCGGGATCAAGGCACGGCTGGAAACATTCTTCCATGACGTGCCGGATATTCTGGCGTCCTGCCACCTTGTGGTTTCCCGCTCGGGTGCCAGCACGGTGGCCGAGGTGACGACAGCCGGACGCCCGGCGATTTTCGTGCCATACCCGCACCATGCCGACCAGCAGCAAAAGGCCAACGCCGAAACCGTGGCCGATCAGGGCGGCGCCTGGGTGATGACGGAAGAGGGTTTCACCGAAGACGCCCTGCTGACCCGGATCGAAACTTTTCTGCAAAACCCGGAAACCCTGTTCCGCGCGGCCGAGGCTGCCCGTTCCTGTGGCCGCCCCGATGCCGCCCGCCGTCTGGGAAATCTGGTTGTGGCGCTGGCATCAGGATGGAGTCCTGTCGCCGCTTACGATCTGGAAGATTGAAATCTCTAGCCAAAAGCCAGAACGGCCTGCACCTGCTGGGCAAAGCGGCGGGCTTTCTCGCTGTACGTCCGGGCGCGGTGGAATACCCCCGACAGATTCGGAAAATCGCCGTCGTCCAGCTGGACCACGCGGCCCCGGTGCTCGCTGACACCAAATAACGGCGGTATCAAATCCAGCGCCATGCGCAAAACGGTCAGGTTCTTCTTCAGGTTGCTGACCGCACCTTCGACATCGCCCGCGGCCTTGCGGTTAAACAGGTTCTTGATCCCGCGATCGGTAATCCCCAGATCCGAAAGCACGGTCCCTTTGACGCCGTATTTGGCGGTCATGCAATTCACATGCAGCGTACCCAACGAAAATCCGACGACTTCGACGCTTTTCACATCCGGGTGGCTGACCGTATCCAGATATACTTTCTCAGCGAGCGGCGTCTGCCAGTTCGGGCCGCCGCGCCACCATGCCTGCGCCGCCGTGAAGGAATCACGCAGGAATCCCATCCGCCCGTTGCCTTCATCCCTGAACGGCACATCCATGCCCTTGTACAGAATGACGGCATGGCCGCTCTGGCGGTCGATCATCACATCGCCGGTAAATCCGGTGCGCGGGTCGTTCGTGCTGGACAGCAGTTCAAACCGCCATGGCTGATCGTATGATCCCAATGTCGGCGGGATCTCGATCACATCCTCATGGTCTGAGAAATGGCGATAATAAATCTCCGGTGCGCTCAGGGGATTGATGCTCCTGAACACCCGTGACAATTTCCACGTTGTTTCCATGATTTCATTGATAGACGAATAAGATTAAAAAATGATAAAAACCGCCGAAACCTTAATGGTGCCAACGGTTTTCAGCGTTTTATGACGTGCAGAAAATAGACGAAAAAAGATCAGGAATTCCGGATGATTCGGCCTGTAATATCAGGCGGCGGCTTTCTTGCGGGCGGCCAGTAACTCCATGATCGACAGGAACCCGGCGATATCACCATCTTCTGTCACAACCGGAATATGGCGGATGTTACGGTCGGTCATCAGGTCGATAACCTCTTCCACGGCATCGGTTTCGTGAACGGCAACAATCTTGGTTGTCATGTAATCGCCGATATAGGATGTCTTGGCATTATCGCCCTCGGTCGCGAACGCCTTGACGATATCGTGCTCCGACAGGATGCCGATCCCTTTGCCATCGACATTCGTGACCAGCAGGCACGTCGAGCGCGTCATGTTCATGACATCGATGGCATCCATGACCGTGGCGTCTTCATCGATCTCGCGGCGGTCCTTGATTGTGGATAATACATCGGCAATTTTCATGAGGAATCCTCGGGGCGGGGCGTACGAAACAGCCCTGAATGCTAACGTGAAAGCACGGGAATGGAAACCGGGAATATCCTTTTCATAACTTACGGGCAACGTATGCCATGATTTTGCGCGCCGTCCCGATTATGCTATACGGATTTTAAAGACGATACAGGGAGTCCGGAGTCATGACTATTTCCTCGCCGCGCCTGCGTTATATGATCTCATGGCTGGCCTGGCCGGTGATTTTTTCCGGCGCCATGCTGATCACAGGGATCGGGTTTGCCCACGATATGCCGGTGATTGGTTTCAATCTGGGGTATCTTTTTCTGGGCCTGACCCTCTATGCGCTCGAACTGAGCATGCCGCATGAAAAACGCTGGAACGATGATGACGGTCAGACCCTGGTGGGCCTGCTTCATACGCTGACCAGCAAGGGTACGGTGCAGACATTGTTCGTGTTTAGCGCGGCGCTCGGCATCTCATCTTATATAACGCCGGTATCCGAACCCGGTCATGGCATCTGGCCGCGCGAGTGGCCGCTGGTGATTCAGGTCGCCATCGGGATTGCCGCCGCCGAATTCGGCCTGTACTGGGGGCATCGTATCGCCCATGTATGGCGCCCCATGTGGCATTTTCATGCGATCCATCACAGCGTGACGAAACTCTGGATCCTGAATACGGGGCGCTTTCATTTCATCGACAGCCTGAAAAGCATTGCGGCGGCGATGACTATCCTGCTGCTGCTGGGGGCGCCGATGGAGGTGTTCCACTGGGTGGCTGCCGTGACCGCATTCATCGGCATGCTGACCCACTGCAATGTCGAAATGCGTTTTGGCTGGCTGTCCTACATCTTTAATACGCCGGGTCTGCATCGCTGGCACCACAGCCGCGACTTGCGCGAAGGCGACAAGAACTTTGGTGAAAATATCGTGATCTGGGATCTGCTGTTCGGCACCTATTTCGATGAAGCCCGCCGCCCGCCGGAACATATCGGCATCAAGGAACATATGCCGCCCGGTTTTTTCCAGCAGCTGGCATATCCCTTCCGCCGTAACTATGCGCGGGACTGGAAAAACCCGCCCAAGGATCAGCCGAAGGCTCCGTCTGCCATTCCTGCGGAATAGTCTAACCGCTTCATATGTAAGGATATTTTAAAGCTTTGCAAAATACAGCCGTATGTTGCATACCTGTGTGT
>JAMHVA010000230.1:0-1813 GCA_035904625.1 Alphaproteobacteria bacterium
CTGTGTAGGTTTTGTATTGTGGCTGGACACCGTACCAGCGGGTCGAGCTGACCTGCCATTCGCTGTCATCTAGGAACCCGTCCCCGTTACGGTCGAAGCGGCTGTAGACATACGGCGCAAATTCCTGATCGTCGAGAATGCCGTTATGGTTGGCATCACGGTCGTAGAAATAGCGGGTTGTGGTTGTGGTAGTTGTAGAACCGTCTGGGTTGGTTTCAACAGCGATAGTCCGTTGGGCTTCTGCGTGCGCTGTGGCAGGAGCAAGAAAGAGTGCTGCAAGGATTGCAGCGCTGAGCATATATGTTGTTTTCATCATAAACCTCTCATGAAATTCTAGTGCCATGAAAGAACGATGCAGGCGGCTAAAAGTTCCGCGTCAGGGCATGAAAGGGCTCAAGGTCACGCACCGCCGCAGGTTCGAAGGCGGCGAGGCCTTCAGCTGCAATCGTTAACGCGCGTGGGGCGAGATCACGTAATGTTTTTCCATCAGGAAGCCGCGTCTCAAGTCCCAGCCTGGGCACATCGGCACGGATGCGGGCATGGTCGGCAGCGGTCCAGCCTTTGATCAGGTCTGCGGCGCGCTGCAGTGCGGTCTCATTATAGTATATGCCAGCCCAGAACGTGGCCATGGCGTAAACCTTGGCGGGCTCAGTGCTGTCGGGGCCGCGGAACTCAAGATAGGTTTTGAGGCGCACTTCGGGGAACAGTGTGGTCAGATGATCATGCCAGTCATCGATCGACGGATAATCGCCTTCATGGCCTTTCAACTTGCCGGACATAAAATCGCGGAAAGATTGTCCGGCAACATTGACGTGGTGGCCGCCGCGCATGATGAAATACATCGGTACGTCGAGAGCCCAGTCGACATAGCGGGCAAAACTCATCTCATCAGAAAAAATAAAAGCTGGCACGCCGGTGCGGTCGGCGTCGGTCTCGGTCCAGATAAACGAGCGGAAGGATTTATACGCGGTCTTTTGTCCTTCGACCTCACTGGAATTTGCCATCAGTGCGGTGATCAGGGGTTGCAGCCCAAGCCCGACGCGGTACTTCAAAATCATATCTGCTTCAGAGCCGAAATCGAGGTTCACCTGTGCGCCGCACGTGCGGATCATCATGTCGACGCCGTGCTTGCTCTTCGAGGCCATATACGGCCCCATGATTTCGTAGCGCTCTTTCGGCATCCAGTGAATCTGGTCACGCCGCCACGTCGGATGAACTCCGCGCGGCAGCACGCCGATGCCAAGCTTATCGGCAACTGTGTAAAGCTCAGAATAAAACTGATCGGCCTCGGTCTTCATTTCGACAAGCGTGCGATAGGGCGCGCCTGAGAGTTCGAACTGACCACCGGGTTCAAGCGTGATACTCGCGCCGTTACGCTGAAGCTCGATCAGATAGCCATTCTTTTCAACCAACACCCAGTCGGGCGTGTGCGCAAAATTTTCAAGGACTTGTTTAATGCCCGGCTTGCCATCATATGGAAGCGGTTCCCCGGTTTTCAGGTTGTAGAGAAACTGTTCATGCTCGATGCCGACACGCCAGTTTTCACGGGGTTTGCAACCGGCGGCCATATCATTGACAAGGTCTTCATATGTCAGCATGCTTTGGTCAGTTTGAGAGAAAGAATTTTGCACGATGGCTCCCGAAAAAAATAAAACTCTGAAAATCAGCCTCAAGATTGGCGTTGTGATGGATCCCATCGCCAGCATCAAGCCAGCCAAGGATACCACGCTGGCGATGATGCGCGCCGCCCAAAATCGGGGCGCCACGCTCTTCTATATGGGTGTTGACGATCTGTTTGTCGAGGGCAACCGCG
>JAMHVA010000231.1:0-7691 GCA_035904625.1 Alphaproteobacteria bacterium
TACGCACTTTGCACATATTCCCGCCATCACTGTTGAAACTGGGCCTTTCAGCCATCACCGGTTTCCGCTATCATAAGCCTGCCCTGTCTTCCACCGCTTTGCAAGGGACTGTTATCATGAGCCTCATCGGCGAAATCCTGCTGTTCGGTCTGAATGTCTACTTCTACATTATTATCGCCAGTGTGATTATCAGCTGGTTAATTGCGTTCGAAGTTTTGAACACATCGAACCCGCAGGCGCAAAATCTGGTGCGGCTGCTGAATAAGGCCACCGAACCGGTTTACAAGCCCCTGCGCAAATATATCCCCGCAATCGCCGGAATCGACATCACACCGATCATCGTCGTCTTCGGTATATTCCTGCTGCAAAGGCTGGTCGTTCGCGTCTTCCTCTATCACCCTTACGCACCGTTCTATTAATATGACCGCCACCCTGATCGACGGTAAAGCCGTCTCGCAAACGCTGAAAACCAAAGTCGCAGCGGATGTCACCGCCCTGAACGCCAAAGGCATTCATGTCGGGCTGGCCGTCATTCTGGTGGGTGACGATCCCGCCAGCCACATCTATGTGAAAAACAAGATCACAGCGTGTCAGGCCACAGGCATCAACAGCACCGAACACCGGCTGCCCGCGACGGTCACCGAAGACGAACTGCTGAAGGTCATTGACGGCCTGAACAAGGACAAAACCGTACACGGTATACTGCTGCAACTGCCGCTGCCCGGCCATCTGGATGAAAACCGGATGATCCTCGCGATTTCACCGGACAAGGATGTCGACGGCCTGCACCCGATCAATGCGGGCCGCCTGATGGCGGGCCTGCCCGGTCTGGTCCCCTGCACGCCGCAAGGCTCGCTTCACCTGATCAAGACGATTCAATCCGATCTGACCGGCCTGCATGCTGTCGTGATCGGTCGCTCGCTGCTGTTCGGAAAACCGATGGCGCAATTGCTGCTGGCAGAAAACTGCACGGTAACACAATGTCATTCCAAAACCCGCGACCTGCCGGGTCTGTGCCATCAGGCCGATATCCTCGTGGCGGCCGTGGGCCGCGCCGGGATGGTCAAGGCCGACTGGGTCAAACCGGGCGCTATCGTCATCGATGTCGGCATCAATCGCATCGCAGACAAGAAAGTCGTCGGCGATGTCGATTTTGAAACCGTCAGCGCCGTCGCCGGGGCCATCACCCCCGTTCCGGGCGGCGTTGGCCCGATGACGATTGCCTGCCTGCTGGCCAATACGGTGGTCGCCGCACGAATTCAATCCAACTAACTGATATTTATATATAATTTTATCCAGAAACCCGATGGCAGGCCGATCGCAAAAGATTGCCAATTGCGATAAAACGCCGTAAAGTCAGTCCCGGAAATCAAGAAAAACAACAGGGACGCGTTTGTGATGACCCAAGTCACGCTTGTCTATATGACCCCCGATCTCGAGCAGTTCGAAGGCGCACAAGACGTCGAGGAATTCGAGAGCCTCGAAGACCTGATGCGCCGTGCCCATGTACGGGATCTGCAGGGCCTGATTGAAAAGGCAATGCTGTATTATTGCTATTACCTCGATGGCCGCGATAGCGGACGCGTCCTGTGCGCCCGCCCGTATGACAGCCCGCAAGGCTCGTATATAAATGATGAAATCACCGGCGATTACCGTCAGGCCGATATCAAAAACCTGGATATGGAGCTCGGCACGCTCGACCGCATTCGTGAAGCCGCCAACCTCGATAGCGTTGATGAACTGCTGAAGCGCGCGCTGGTGGTGCTGGAAAAAGTCGTCTGTGCGCGCGAATTCGGTTATGGCATCGGTCTGCACGACCCGCAAGCGCAAGAAATTGAGTGGTTGTTTGACAATCCGGAAGAGACAGCACAGCCGCAGACACAGACAAAAACATTACCCGGGCAACCCAAATACACACTTCAATAAACAACGAAAAAGAAAAAACAGGGAATATCATGAGTCAGTTGGAAAGCATCAGCTTCCCGTTCCGTAGCCAGAACTATGAATCTCCTGCGGAATTCATGCGCGACATGGGCATTCAGGATGAAGACGATTTTTTCAGGACCGTGCTGTTTTATTACAACACCTATCTGGGCGTAAAGGCCAACCCGCGCCAACTCCTGATCATCACCGAAGACAACATACAAGGCGGCTATGAACTCAACGATCAGGACACGTCGTTTCATTACCTGCGCGGGATCGCAACACTGACCGCCGACCTCGGCGCGGTGCGTCATCTGGCCGCCATCGCCAGAATCGACGATATCCGCGACCTGATGACCCATGCCCTGATCTTCCTTGAAAAATTCAAAGACGCCGTTGACAAGGGCTGGCGCCCCGCCATCGTCGATTACGACCAGAAGAGTATTACTTATCTGCGGATGGCCAACCCGCAACACCCTGCCGGATTCACGCCGGGCATTCCCAGATTACAGTGAGGAACCGATGAACGCAGCTCCCCAGCAACTGGCTTTCTACTTCATGACCGCGACATCCGGCGACTATGACCGCCTGCTCAAGCGGGCCAACCTCGTCCGCGTACAGGATATCGTCAATCTGGCGCTGCGTTATTACGAACTCTATGCCATCGGAAAAACCGACAAGGACAAGGTTCTGGTCATGGTAGACCCGAAAGGCGAAGAAGCCTTCGCGCTGAACGACGACCCGACGGACAATCACAAGATCGCCGACCCGATCAGCCTGACCGTTGAAAACAACAATCTTGAAACTCTGGCGAATGCGCTGAAAGTGGACAGCGCTCCGGCGCTGCTGACGCGGGCGTTTGTTTTGCTCGAGAAGGTACTGGATGCGCAGGAATCAGGCTGGAGCATCGGCATATACAACGAAACCGAAAACGCTGTCGATCTGGTGGATATGTCGTTCATCGGCGTTCCACGCCAGAACAAGGCGGAAGCGACAGTATCGGGACAGGGAAAACCATATCTGAACTAGGGGCCAGGAATATCATGAGTCACGAAAGCATACTGTTCATCTTCCACACCGCCAGCAAAGGCAACATGGACGACCTGATCCGCAAGGCCGGGCTGGATACCAAGGAAGACGTGATCAATCAGGCGCTGATCTTCTACAGTTACTTCATCGCGGGCGATAAAGAAAACGGCCCCTGTCTCGTCAAGGGAGACATGAAGCTGGATGAGGTCGAATTTGATGAATTCAGCGACAGAAGAACGCGCAAGCATCACCGTGCCGACACGCTGGATATCAGCGTGAATATGGATATATTGTGGAACCTGACGCGCCGCGCGCGCCTGCACGACCCGGAAGATACGCTGACCGCCGCCCTGATCGTGTACGAACAGGTGATCGATGCGATCAATGCCGGGCTGAGCGTCGGCACATTCGACCCTGACGCCAACGATGGCGACGGCGCCTTTGTCGAACTGACACCGAAACAACACAGCCAATCTCCCGCTCGGAGCGCCGCCGTACCCCCGGCAGAATCCGTGCCGCCGAAATACGAACAGCACTAGAACATGCCGACACCCCCTTCCGAAGACAAAGACATCCTCCCCATCCTTGACAGGCTGGAAGCCGGTGTTCCGGAACATTTAAGCGTCAGTGACCGCTGCAAACTGATCCAGCGCATATCGGCAAGCGCTCTCACACGCGCCAGTAAACAAAAACTGACGATTGATTCTTTCACAAGGGAAGATCAGGCACTGGCCGGTCTGCTCGCCAGCATTCCCTATTCCGGCCGCTGGATCGAATTTTGCCACGACAGGGCAAGCCATCTCGCCGAAACCATGCACGGGGAAATGCCGGCGCTGGCATTGCAACGGAACTGGCCCGAATGGAACGCCGCCAGACGCATGGATTTCCTGCAGGCCATTGCCCGGCACCAGATTCGCCTGTTCACCCATGACGGCCTGAGTTTTACTTTGCCGAAAATCGTCATCGACAACACGCCACCCTCGATCCACGGCAGCTTCAACGCCGGGGCGTGGGCGCTCTCAACCCGGGTCAATGACCGCGTTGTGAACGTATCGCGCCAACATTTTGATGAAAACCCGCCGCTTTCTCTGGCGCAAACCATCTGGCACGAGCATATTCATTCCCTGTGCCAGCAATTTGCCGCAGCCTGTGATTCAAAGGCCATGTCGCCGTTCAATCCCTTCGTGCAGGATGCCGAGATCATGCGACAACGGCGTCTGTATCATGCCTACGCCGGGAGTTTTTTCGAGGCCGCTTATAACGCAGACCCCGAAGAAAATCTTGCCTTCTCAACCCAGCACGCCTTTGCCGACAGCTGGACAGACCGCGCCAGCCTGACCAGCAAGCTGGCGCACAGGGCTGCAAAATTCTGGCAGAATTTCAGAGCCTGAAGAAAATCACTCGCCCTGCGCGGCGGTGAATCCCGGCTTGCCGTCGAATGTATGCAGCATCACCGATTTTGTGAAATTCATATCGGCCAGATTCATGTTGGTCATCAGCGCCAGAATTTCCGAAGTGCGCACATTCCCACCATCCTTGCTCATGAAACGCATGCGCCAGTTATCAGCACAAGCCGTATCCGGCTGGCCGTTCGGCCAGACCTTGACGCCGCGATTGGAAATCATCTTCAGTTCCAGATGCGGGGTCACGCACGGCAAAACCTTGGCCGCCAGCGCATCCGGCGTGCCATCCCATGTCATGCTGATATCGACACCGACACGCACTTTCTCTTCCACCTTGGTGGGCTTCAGCGGCGGCAGCTTCATGCCTCCCGCCGGAACACCGTCATAATTGGCCGCACGCAGTTTCAGCGGCATTTGGCCCATGCGCTCAATCACAGCCTTGCAGAAACCGTCCGTCCCCACTTTTTCCTTACTGGTCCCGGCACGGAAAATTTCACCTGTATGGATACCGTCTTCCAGCGTACGCAGCCATGCATTATGCACTTTGGCGGCAATATCGCCCTGCCCGATATGGACCAGCATCATGACAGAACCCAGCAGCAGGCCTGACGGGTTGGCAATGCCCTTACCGGCGATATCCGGCGCGGAGCCGTGAATGGCTTCGAACATCGAACATTGCAGGCCAATGTTCGATGAACCGCCCAGACCGACAGAGCCGGTAATCTCGGCAGCCACATCGGAAATGATATCGCCGTAGAGGTTCGGTGTGACGATCACATCGAACATATGCGGTGACGACGCGATCTTGGCGGTGCCGATATCAATGATCATATGATTTTGTTCGATATCCGGATATTCGGCACCCAGTTCATCAAACACCTTATGAAACAGACCATCGGTCAGTTTCATGATGTTGTCTTTGGTCATACAGGTCAGTTTTTTGCGGTTGTTCGCGCGACAATATTCAAACGCGTAACGCACAATACGTTCCGTACCCGGACGTGTGATCAGCTTGGTACAGGCCATAACGTCCTGTGACTGGCGGTATTCAATACCGCCATACAAATCTTCTTCGTTCTCGCGCACGATCACCAGATCCATGTTCGGATGCTTGGTTTCAACATACGGCGCGTAGGAAATACAGGGGCGCACGTTCGCATACAGGCCCAGCGCCTTGCGCATCGTCACGTTCAGACTTTTATAGCCGCCGCCTTGCGGCGTGGTGATCGGACCTTTCAGCAGGATTTTGGTGCGGCGCAGGGATTCCCACGCCGTGTCGGGAATGCCGCTCGGCACGCCGCTTTCATACACATCCTTGCCGATCTTGATTTCCTCGATCTTCAGCGCAGCGCCCGCCGCCTCCAGAATGCGCAGGGTCGCATCCATAATTTCGGGGCCGATACCATCGCCACGGGCGACTGTAATAGGGGTAGCGTTGGACATAAAAATATCTCCGGAAAAAGAACGACAAAAGCCAGAACGGCAGTGCAGTATAAGTCTACATTGTTTAACGGGAAATTAAAGAGCGGCCACGATGCACCTAAGTATATATGCCGGACAGAGTCACGGCTTCCCCACCCATGCCTTCCTTGAATATCCGCACACCTTCGGCAATATCGTTGATACCGCCAAGGTCAAGATCAAACACGCCTTCACTTTTCAAGCGGATCATGCCTTGCCACAATAGCAGTTGGTGCGCATTGACCTTGCGTCCCGTTTCGCCGCTCCATCCCACCTGATATGTGGCGCTCAGGCCATGGCGGAAGAACAAGACACCTGCCACGCATTCCTCACCGGCGAAAGCCTGCCCGATCAGGAGCCCCCCCTGCGGAATGAAATATTTCGCCAGCATATGGATAAACTTTGGCGATGCCGCCTGAAAATTCTTCATCGTGCGGTGGGCTTCATGATGGGACAACAGCCATGCAAGGCCCTGTCCGTCCTTGTGCCATTCAACCCGTACCGCTTCACGCTCGGCCCGGCTCAGGTGATTGCGCCAGTTGCGGTTCAGACCCGCGCGCAAATCTTCTTCACTCTGGCGCAAATCCATCCAGATGGTCTGGTACGGCTTCACATGCGGCACCGATGAAAACGGCACCAGAAGCGCCTGCGACGGATCGATTTCAGGAATGATCCGTCGGCGGCGGCCAAAGCCGCGCGGAAATTCACGGTCAAACGCGGCAAAGAACGCAACCCAGTGCGCAGCCGTGCCAAAGCCGGGGAGCCATAGCGGACCGCGATCGAGGATCACCGCGTGCAGCCCCCAAAACCCGGCCTCGAATATCTGCACCAGTCCTGCTTCTTGTCCGTTCATCCTGATCAATCCCCAGCGGGCACGGTGGCGGTTGATGACACAGGCAGCCTGCGCATATGGATAAGATTGCAACAGGTTCGAACGGCGAATGCGGTGAAACCGCTCTTCCCATTCGGGCAGCGATAATGCATTCCACGAGATTGAGCAATCAGTCATAACGCGATGCCGGTGTATCGGCGCGCTTGGCAAAGCGCAGGATCATGTAACCCAGAAACGCGGAAAGCAAAGACCCCACCATCACGCCCAGCCGCACTTCCGCCTGCAACATCGCATTCTGGTACGCCAGCGTGCCGATAAATAGTGACATGGTAAAGCCGATACCGCACAATACCGACATGCCGTATATCTGCACCCATGTCGTTTCAACGGGTCGGGGCGAAAGCTTCAGCTTGATCATTGTAAACAGCACGGCGAAAATGCCGATCTGCTTGCCGATAAACAGCCCGCATATGATCCCCAGCGTAACCGGATCGAACAGGCTATGCAGACTTAACCCCTGAAACGAAACGCCGGCATTGGCAAACGCAAAGATCGGCAGGATCGCAAAGGCAACCACCGTGTGAAGGCGCTTCTCCAGCACCATCGACGGGGAATAATCGGGGCGTTTCCTGACATGCAGGGGAACGCACAGCGCCGCCAGAACACCGGCAATCGTCGCGTGCACACCCGATTCCAGAACCCCCAGCCACAATATCAGCGAGAAGAACAAATAAACTGAAATGCGCCCGACATTCATCCGGTTCAGGATGATCAGTGCGGCCAGCGCCAATCCGGCAACTACCAGCGATAGGATATTCAGGCCGTGCGAATAAAAAATCGCAATGATGATAATGGCGCCCAGATCATCGATAACGGCAATCGCCGTCAGAAGCACTTTCAGGCTGACCGGGGCGCGGCTACCCAGCAGCGCCAGCACGCCCAGTGCAAAAGCAATATCAGTGGCCGACGGAATGGCCCAGCCGGATAAAGTTGCTGGCGTCTCTTTATTGATCAGCCAGAAAATCAGCGCGGGCACAGCCATG
>JAMHVA010000232.1:0-22182 GCA_035904625.1 Alphaproteobacteria bacterium
CGGATACATGGCTGCATTTCCCGTGTGAGACGAACGAAGCGTGCTATATCGCGCCTACAGCGAAATAAATTTACATAATTATCATTTCATCTCGTAATCATGCCTTCTTTTACCGGAATCAGACCCCGTTTTCGGCCATAACTTGGGATTCACCCCGGTTTCAAAAAAATCCCCAAAAAACCTTGATTTTTCAGGGCCGAAACGACTATAACAACGCTTCCAAAAAGGATGCGGCCTGGCCAATTGGCATTGCCTTGCCCGCTCCGTTGTTTTGACTGGACGAACCCTTGAGGGTTCAAAGGAGAAGAAAATGCCGAAGATGAAGACCAAAAGCGGAGCGAAAAAACGTTTTCGCGTCACCGCCGGGGGCAAAGTGAAGTTCAAGGCGGCGTTCGCACGCCACATGCAGATGAACAAGCCCAAGAAAATGAAACTGAAAACACGCGGGTCCTCGATCCTGTCGAAAGTGGATACGAAAATTATCCTCGACAATTTCCTGCCCTATTCCCGTAAACGTAAAAACAAAAAAGCAGCTGTTCAAAAAGCTGCTGCTGCAGAATAAGGAGCACACACCATGTCACGTGTAAAAAGTGGTCCGAAGACAAAAAACCGTCACCGTAAAATCCTGCGTATGGCCAAAGGTCACTATGGCCGCCGCAAGAATTGCTACAAGATCGGTGCCAACTCCGTTGAACGCGCTTTGGCATACGCCTATAAGCACCGCCGTGAACGCAAGCGCGAATACCGCGCCCTGTGGATCATGCGCATCAACGCAGCGGCACGCCTGAGCGGTCTGACATACTCCCAGTTCATGCATGGTCTGAAACTGACCGGCCTGCAACTGGACCGTAAAGTGCTGGCTGACATCGCGGTCAGAAACCCTGAAGATTTCAAAGCGATTGCCCAGCAAGCTGCGGATGCCCGTAAAAAGGCCGCGTAAGCGACCAGTAAGATCAAGGGACAAGGATCTTCCGTATCAACTTCTCCCACACATCACCATTGATACGGAATTAGACAGCCCGCTTTTTTAAGCGGGCTGTTGCTTTATGGGCACCCACAGCCTAAAACTGGCTTATGAACGATATCCAGACAGCATTGTTTCAGGCCGCCGATCAGGCGCGGCGTCATTCATATGCGCCTTATTCGCGCTATCCGGTGGGGGCAGCGATATTGTCGGAAACCGGACAAATCTATGCCGGGACCAATATCGAGGAATCGGCCTATATCTGCACCCATGCCGAACAGGCCGCGATCAGCAACATGATAACCCATGAAGGGGCGCACCGCATCGTGGCGGTTCTGGTGATAACCGGAGCCGACGGCGACGGCCAGTTGGGCACGCCCTGCGGTCACTGCCGCCAGTGGCTGCGCGAGCATGGCGACCCGGACAGTATGCAGATTCACGTCGCCGGGCCGGAGGGTGTACGCCGCACCTTCACGCTGGCAGAGCTGCTGCCCTATTCTTTCGGGCCGGACAATCTGCGGACACCCCATCGCTAGGGGCCTTGCGTGACCCGGTTTGGCATTTGAAATTACACGTCAGGAATGCTAGAAACCTTAGGATTATCAAGGATTTTAAAGTGACCGACATGAACCAGAATATTGCGACCTTAAAAACCGAACTCGTCCAGATGGTCGAGGCCGCGAACGACCTGCCCGCGCTGGAACAGGCCCGTGTGACCGCACTCGGCAAGAAGGGTCGCATTACCGACCTGATGAAAAATCTGGGCGCGATGGACCCGGAAGCACGCAAGGCCTTAGGTGCCGCCCTGAACGAGCTGAAAGACGAGATTGCTGCCCTGATCGAGACGCAGGAATCCGCCCTGAAGGTGCAGGCACTGAATGACCGTCTGGCCCATGAAACGATCGACGTGACGCTGTCGGTACGGCCCGAGCGCACAGGGCATATCCACCCGATCAGCCAGACGATGGAAGAGCTGAATTCGATTTTCGCCGATATGGGATTCACCGTGGCCGAAGGCCCGGATATCGAAGACGATTTCCACAATTTCACCGCGCTGAATTTCCCGCCCGGCCACCCGGCGCGTGAAATGCACGATACATTCTATCTGCCCGACGATCCGGACGAAAAAGGCGAAGCCGCGAAGAAATTGCTGCGCACCCATACATCGACCGTGCAGATCCGCACGATGATGAAGCAGAAGCCGCCGATCCGGATTATCTGCATGGGCCGTACCTACCGTTCCGATTACGACATGACGCATACGCCGATGTTCCACCAGATGGAAGGTCTGGTCATCGACAAGAATATCCATATGGGCCACCTGAAGGGTTGTCTTGAGGACTTCCTGCGCGCGTTCTTTCAGGTCGATGATCTGCCGGTGCGGTTCCGTCCGAGTTTCTTCCCGTTCACCGAGCCCAGCGCCGAAGTCGATATTGGTTGTTCCCGCAAGGATGGCGGCCTGAAGATCGGTGCCGGTGACAGCTGGCTCGAGATTCTGGGCTGCGGCATGGTGCATCCGAATGTGATCAAAAACTGCGGCCTTGACCCGAATGAATATCAGGGCTTTGCGTTTGGTATGGGGCTGGAGCGCCTGACGATGCTGAAATACGGCATTCCCGACCTGCGCACGTTCTTTGAAAGCGATGTGCGCTGGCTGGAGCATTACGGTTTCGATCCGCTGAACCGCCCCAACCGCGCGACGGGCGAATAATGCCGGTCAGCATTCGTCCGCTGACAGAAGACGATTTTGATCGCTGGCAGGCCCTGTGGAACCAGAATAATCAGGGTCATATCAATCTTGAAGTTACGAAAGTGACGTGGCAGCGCCTGCTGACGCCGGAATCGATGGTCGGGGGCTTCGGCGCGTTTGACGGCACTGATATGGCCGGGCTGGTCCATTATATCCTTCACCCTGTCACCGGGCATATCAAGCCTGTCTGTTACATGCAGGATTTGTTTGTCGCGCCGTTGCATCGCCGGAAAGGCGTCGGACGGGCACTGGTTGAACAACTGGCTGTCACGGGCAAGTCCGAAAAATGGGTGCGCCTATACTGGCTGGCCGAGGCCGGAAACGCCGAAGCCCAGGCTTTATACAAGAACCTGGGCTTCAAAATCGATTTCACGTTACATGTTTTGCCGCTGTAAGCGGCGGTCCATCTTTTGCCGCTTTAGGCCATGCCACCGGGACCGTTATTCACAAATTGGCGTGCCCGCGCATAAGTATCGGCATCAAACTTGGAACCTGACAATGCTTCTGGCTCGACTCTCGGTGCCGCGGCTTGTGCCACCAGTATCTGCTGGCGGGCTTCCGGTGTCGCACCATCACGGGCGGCGTTATTCTGTGCTCCGGTGATCTGGTTGCTGCGTTCCAGCGAAAATCCCTGAACACGACCCGTTTCGACATAGCCCGGACGTTCGTTTTGCAGCGGATAGGTTCTGACAACACGTGTGCCGCCATCAACGGAACCATCGCTCATGGCGCCGCCCATTGTGCGACCTGACTCGACCATGGCGCGGCGGCCCGCGCCTTTCACACCCAGAAGATCAGCGGCAACCCCGCCCCATGTCGCCCCTTCGCGACGATCCTGCGCATATTCACGACGCGATGCTGCTTCAGCCTGACGCTGCGCGTATCCACCGCCACCTTCACCGGCATCGCTCATGGCGCCACCCATCGTACGACCCGATTCAACCATGGCGCGGCGGCCCGCGCCTTTCACGCCCATAAGATCAGCGGCAACCCCGCCCCATGTCGCGCCTTCGCGGCGATCCTGCTCATATTCCCGGCGCGAAGCCCCGGCAGATTGACGCTGCGCGTATCCACCGCCACCTTCACCGGCATCGCTCATGGCACCACCCATCGTGCGACCCGATTCAACCATGGCACGACGGCCCGCGCCTTTCACGCCCGCCAGATCGGCCAGAACACCACCCCACGTGGCGCCATCCTTACGATCCTGCGCATATTCACGGCGCGCGGCGGCATCAGCGCGGCGCATTGCCGCTTCTTCCATGCGGACGTCACGGGCCTGCTGCTGGATGAATGCCCTTTCGCGCGCGATTTCAGCGCGTTCCTGCGTCATGCCCAGCCGGTCTTCCTGACTGACCATCCGCGATACCTGACGGTCATCCATCCCCCGATTGCGCAGTTCGGCTGTGCGCTCTTCTTTCCAGATCATTCTTGCGGAATTCTGGTCGTAACCCTGGGCACGCAGCCCGGCGATCTCTGCCTGACGATCAGCGACGCGTCCCCGTATATCAGACGCATCCGACCCGGAAGCCTGATCGAACATGCGCCCCAGCATGCGCGGCGTAAGAGACATGTGTTTCCCCCGTATTCAAAACAGTCTGAACCATAACCATTTCAGACCGCGTGACCTTATTATGGCGGAGAGATGTTAAAGGCCGATTAATAATAGACATAATTTTCCATCTATCGTCATGAAATCGCATGATAAAACCCCTGCCGACGCAAATCGGGAGGGGTTCAACCATTAAGACGTTTATGACAGAAGGCAGGCCGTTACGGACCCCCCGCCAGAGCCGGGTCCTGCTGGTAGCGGACGCGGGTTGGCGCGGCTTCGGCTGTAACCTGTGCCCGGGCAATTGCTTCGTTGGTTTGCAGCAGCGCCTGACGTTCTTCCGGCGTTGCGCCGCGAAGACCGGCATTCGCATACTCGCCGGAGATCTTGCGATCATCCCATCTTGCGGCTGCGGGACCGGCATTGCCACCATCCTGCTGGCTGTAGGTAAAGACACGGGACCCGGCTTGTGTCAGGCCACCAATCGCGTTGGCCACCGGGCCTGTCGCCCCTGCGTTGCGGGCCACTGCGGAACCGGCGCTGCCAAAATCTCGCGAGATTGTCTGTCCGGTGCGGGTATCCCCCATATTACCATCGCTGGTCATGCCGCCGATGGCCTGACCACCGGATACAATAGCGCGGCGACCCGCTCCTTTGACGCCGAGAAGATCGGCTGCGATACCGGCCCATGTACCACCGGCCTTGCGATCTTCCGCATATTCACGGCGGGCGGCGGCTTCCGCACGACGGCGATCTGCGGCTTCCTGACGGGCGATTTGCGCGTCCGTTACGCCATAAGCCCGGTCACGGGCAGCCCCACCGCGGTCCTGCAGATTACCAAGGCGTTCTTCCTGACCGATCATCTGCGCGGCCTGACGGTCGCTCAAGCCCTGATTACGCAATTCCGCCGTGCGCTCTTCTTTCCAGATCGCGCGGGCCGATACCGGGTCATAACCTTCGCGTTGCAAATCGGCGAGAGCCACACGGCGATTGTCGAGGCGTTCGCGGATATTCGATGAGTCGGTCCCCGAGGCGCGATCAAAATCGGCACCCGGACGACGGTAATCTTCGCGGCCATAAACCGGACGTTCGCGGCCCGGCGTCGTACCGCGGGCAATGCGATCATCGATCGGTGTTCCTGCATAGGCCAGCCCCTGACGGCGGGCATCCTGCATATCGGCGCGGATAACCGCCTGTTCCACCGGGCTTTGCATTCTGTGCGGCGAACCGGAGGCGCGTTGCGCTTCCCACCTTGCCTGCGCATCCTGAAGACGATCAAACTGGCGGTCATTCATGCCCAGTCTTTGCTGCAAACTCAACTGATCGCTGGCAGGCGCTGGTGCCGCTGCCGGACGTGCGGGCTGAACGCGAGATGGCTCTGCCTGAGCAGGAGCGGGCTGTGGCTGTGGTTGGCGCTGTTCCTGCATCGCCATAACGGCTTTGGCCATCGGCCCCATCTCTTTGGAATAAGGCTGGCCGGATGCAATGGCAGCTTCCTGCTTGTTCTGCCATTCCTGATTTTCGCGCTTGAGCGCGGCCCATTTCTGGTCATCCATGCCCAGTCTTTGCTGCATCATGCGATCTTGCTTATCGGCACGGACATAAGGGCTGTCGCCGGTCGCGCCGTCTGCACGGGCGGCGGCCTGCCATTTTTGTTCATCTTCCTTGAGCTTGGCGAATTGTTCGCCCGAGAGCCCCAGACGATCGCGACGCGCCGCATCGGTTTCGACCTGAGCGCTGGCTGTTGTCAGATTGATGGCAGCCTGCGGCTTCGGCGCGTTTTCACGCATATGTTTCAGCGTGTCAGCAAAGCTGACGTCGTTGCCGAGATTATTCTTGGCCTTATATTCAGCCATGCCTTTATTCGTGATCGGACCATTCAGGCCATCGATCAGCATTTGCTTGGGCTTCTGGCCTTCTTTGAGCGTGACTTCACCGATGCCATGGGCAACGAGCAGCTTTTGCGCTTCCTCGACTTCGGCGTCATAAACATATTTCGGACGGGCAGGCGTGCTGGCAGCGGGCCGTTGCGGCGCAGCGGCAGCCTCACGACGGGCTTCGGCTTCCTGAACGCTGACCAGTCTATCCAGCGCGCTCGTCGTCGGCGTATTCAGTTTTCCGGTCACTTCCAGAGGCGCGCCATAAGCGCGCAGGCCATATTGAACCGTTGCAATGCTGTCGGCGCTGCCTTCCGCTTTCATCGCTTTCAGCGTATCCAGCGTACGCGGCGATGTGGTCACTTCCGTGCGCATCTGCGACAGGGCGGCATCTGCAATCTTGTCTTTGGGGGTCTTTGACAGGTCGATCTGACGCTCGGTCAGGAATTTATTGATGCTGTCCTGTGTGGCTTGGTCGCCAACGCCATTGACCGGCCCTTTATAGTTGCCGGTAATCCGGAGGAGCGCCTGCATTTCGCGGACCTGCTCGGTCGGTTTCACTTTTGGTGCGTCAGCCATAACATCCCTCTATTTTTTATAATCCACACAACCGCTTATTGGCTTTTTATACGGGCCGCGTGATCCCCATTATCCGGGATTCTTCTTAAAGGCCCATTAAACCTTATGATAAAAATGTAACGCAAAGTGGACCCGAGAGTCAAAATAATAGGAAAACGATTGGAATTATTGGAAAAATCGGCTTTAATCAGGCCGAATTTTTGGGCGCTTAAGAGGTTTATTATGAAATTTACTCTGGACTGGCTGAAGCAGCATCTGGACACGACCGCATCGCTGGACGAAATCACCATCGCCCTGACAGCTTTAGGACTGGAAGTCGACGCCGTGACCGACCGTGCCAAACTCTACGCCCCCTTCCATGTCGTTTACGTTGAAAAAGCGGAACCCCATCCCGACGCCGACCGCCTGAAGGTCTGCGTGATCGACACGGGCAAGGAAAAGCTGCAGGTTGTGTGCGGTGCACCGAATGCCCGCACAGGGATGAAAGCCGTGTTCGCCCCGGCGGGCAGCTACATTCCCGGTACGGGCATCACGATCAAGAAAGGCAATATCCGCGGTCAGGAATCCAACGGCATGATGGTGTCGGAACGCGAGATGGGCCTGTCCGATGAACATCAGGGGATTATCGATGTCGCGGCTGACGTTGCCGTGGGCACCGCCTTTGCCACCCTGTACGGACTGAACGATCCGGTGATCGAGATCGGCCTTACCCCCAACCGTGCCGATTGCGCCGGTATTCGCGGGATCGCCCGCGATCTGGCAGCCGCTGGCCTGGGGACATTGAAGCCGCTGGATGAAACGCCTGTGAAAGGATCCGGTGCCGCACCGATCAAGGTTTCGCTGGCATTCGATGGCGAGACAAAGAACGCCTGCCCGCTGTTCATGGGCCGTTTTGTGAAGGGCGTGAAGAACGGCCCGTCACCGAAATGGATGCAAGACCGCCTGAAAGCCGTTGGCCTGCGTCCGATTTCGGCACTGGTCGATATTACAAACTATCTCTCGATGGATCTGTGCCGTCCGCTGCATGTTTTCGATGCCGACAAGCTGAAAGGCCCTATTCAGGTGCGTCTGGCCAAAGAGGGCGAGACACTGCTGGCCCTGAACGGCAAGGAATATGAACTGACCCCGCATATGACCGCTGTCTGTGATGATTCAGGCGTACTGGGTCTGGGCGGTATTATCGGCGGCGAGAGCACCGGCTGCACCGAAGGCACGACGAACGTTTATATCGAGTGCGCGTATTTCGATCCGCTACGGACGGCCCGCACAGGCCGCGCCCTGCAGATTGATAGTGATGCGCGTTATCGTTTCGAGCGCGGCATTGATCCGGCGTTCACTGTACCGGCGATTGAAATCGCCACGCGCCTTGTGCTTGAACTCTGCGGCGGCGAGGCTGGTGACGTCGTCAAGGCAGGTGACGTACCCGCATGGCAGCGCACGATCCCGTACGATCCCGCTTATCTGAAGCAGTTGGGCGGATTCGATCTGCCTGTGGCGCAACAGGAATCGATCCTGAAAGCGCTGGGGTTCACGGTGAGCATAAAATCAGCCAATACCTGGGAAATCCAGCCGCCGTCATGGCGCGGCGATATCGAAGGCAAAGCCGATATTGTCGAAGAAATTTTGCGCGTGAACGGCTACGACAAAATTCCACCAGTGTCGGTCGAAAAACCGTCGGCAGTTACGCAAAGCGGCGAAACCATGAATATCATGCGCGCGCGCCGCAGCCGTTCGATGCTGGCCAGCCGCGGCATGAATGAATGCGTGACATGGTCATTCATGCCCGAGGCGCGTGCGAAACTGTTCGGTGCCAACGACAGCCAGCAAGCCGCCAAATTAAAGCTGAGCAACCCGATCAGCAGCGATCTGGACCAGATGCGCCCGAGCATCCTGCCGAACCTGATCGAGGCCGCCGAGAAAAACCGCGCCCGTGGATTTGGCGACAACGCCCTGTTCGAATGCGGCCCGATATTCACCAGCCCGAAAGTGAACGGGCAAATGCTGACCGCCACAGGGATTCGCAGCGGCCAGAATGGCCCGCGCCACTGGAGCGGTCCGGCCGCCAGCCGCGACGTCGATGCGCTGGACGCCAAGGCCGATGCACTGGCCGTCATCGAGGCCTGTGGCATGAATGCCAGCAGCCTGCAGATCAGCCGCGACGTGCCGTCATGGTATCACCCGGGCCGCGCCGGGGCGCTGCGTCTGGGAACCAATGTCGTTGCCTATTTCGGCGAAATTCATCCAGCCGTTCTGGAAGGGCTGGACGCGAAAGCCCCGGTTGTCGGTTTTGAAGTCTTCATCGACAATATCCCGCAGGCGCGCAAGAAAGGTACGGCCAAAACCTTGCTGGCGCTATCGCCCCTGCAACCCGTTTCACGCGATTTCGCATTTGTACTGGATCAGAAAGTCGATGCCGACGCGATTGCCCGCGCGATCCGCGGCAGCGATAAGGACCTGATCGGCGATGTCGAAATTTTCGACGTGTATGCCGGGAAAGGCGTGCCCGAAGGCAAAAAGTCGGTGGCGATTTCCGTCATGCTGCAACCCCGCACGCAGACATTGACCGATGCCGATATCGAATCGGTCAGCAAGAAGATCGTCGATGCGGTTGCGAGTAAAACAGGCGGGACGCTGAGGGCGTAAGGCAAAGTTCATGACATCTTATTATTACTGCATCGATCCGGTACTGCGGCAGGCGGAAGAGAACGGCAACGCGGTCGGCCTGATTCCGGTTTCGAAGGAACCGATGCTCTGCACCGGTTTTATCGACGATTGTTTCGTACTGGCGAATCCCGCCCATATCATGCGGCTGGATTCGATGGAATCCGCACAGGATCTGGCGCAATTGATGAAGGACGTCCCGCTTTATCATTTCAACATGGAACTGGTGCTGGACGAAGCGCTGGCGGAACGCCACAAGAACGACTCGATCAACAAGGCCCTGATGGAGGCGTTTGAAGGACGCCCCCTGCCGGAGATGGTCACCAGCGACGACGACAACCCGGCAGACAGCCTGCGTCATCCCGAGCTCAAGAAAATTCCGCCGGACAGGCTGGGGCGGGTTTATATCAATTTTCTGACCCGTCTTGAGCGTTATCAGGAAGATTTCGGATTCAAACGTAATATTCTGGGGCACCGGATCGATCAGTTCCTAAGCCAGTTTGACGGTTTTCTGGAAGACAATCACGGGCAGATCCGTTCGAATATCCTGCTCGCCTTCGGCCTGCGGATCGACCACGACCCGCATAAGCCGCTGGAAAGCTATGTCCATAGCGGCCAGATGGAAGGCCGCAAGAAGCGGATTTCCGAACCCCATGAACTGATTCTGGCGTGGATGGAATGCGACCATTATCAGGGACGGCGCTGTCAGGATATCCACCGTGTCATGAGTCTGACGCACTTGCCGCGCCATCCTAACTGGGTGCGGCTGGATATTTTCCGCTTCCTGGAGCGCGAATCGATGAAACAGATTTTCGCATCGAAGCTGATCGAGCTTGACCCGCAGTTGAAGATTGTCGAAACGCTACCCCATCTAAGTAAGGCGTTGCGCATAAACGCCGCCGGGCAGGTTGATGTGCATATTCAGGAATTACTGGCGCAGGCCACGAAGACCGGCGCGCCTTATTATGCCGGCGCGGCCCTGCGGTTTGCAGAAGGGGCCGAGATCCGCGAGAGGGAATCCCACCACGTCAAACTTGGCAGTACATAACCTGTCTTTATTTTGAAGATGCACGCTTGGCCATTTCTTCGGCCACGATGTCCTTGCGCGAAAGTTTGCCGATCATCGTTTTGGGCAACGGCGTCGAACGGATTTCGAACTGGCGCGGCATTTCAATCGGCGACAAGCGATCCTTCAGGAAGTCTTTCATGCCATCCGCTGTGATCGTTTTTCCGGCCTTGGGCTTGATCCACGCTTTCACGGTTTCACCGCGCGATTCATCCGGCAGACCCGCAACAATGCATTCCTCGACATCCGGATTGAGATAGATCGCTTCCTCGACATTACGCGGATAGACATTATAGCCGTTAACAAGAATGAGATCCTTGATGCGATCGACGATGAACACATAGCCATCATCGTCCAGCATCGCAATATCGCCGGTATGCAGGCGTCCATTGCGGAGAACATCCGCGCTTTCCTGCGGCTTGTTCCAGTATCCCTTCATGACCTGCGGGCCGCGAACGCACAGCTCGCCACGTTCGCCGTTTTTCACAGGCGTCATTTTGTCATCCGGATTGATAATTTCAACTGTCGTGCCCGGCAGCGGCAAGCCGATCGATCCCGGTTTATTCTCACCAACGACAGGGTTGACACAGACCACGGGAGTTGACTCCGTCAGGCCGTAACCTTCGACGACCACGCAGCCGGTGTTTTTTTCAAAGCTTTTCTTAACCTCGACCGGCAGCGGCGCGCCGCCCGACATACAAAAGCGCAACGACGTCAGATCGTAATTCGCAAGCTTCGGGTGGTTGTTAATCGCGTTATAAATCGCCGGGACGGCGGGAAAATAATTGGGCTTGTATTTGTGAATCGCTTTGAGCGTCTTGTCGAGTTCGAAGCGCGGCATGGGAATGACGATTTCCATGCCCAGCCGGATACCCAGATTCATGACAGCCGTCATCGCGAAGACATGGAAGAACGGAATGACGCCCAGCATCTTTTCGCCGGGACGGGCGCCCAGAAACCACATCGCGCACTGATTTGTGTTTGCCGTCACATTAGCATGCGTCAGCATCGCGCCCTTGGGCACGCCGGTTGTACCGCCCGTATATTGCAAAACGGCGATATCGTCGTGTGGATGAAACGTCACCGGCGCAACGACACCATCATTGACGTTGATGTCCGGCAGCCATGTCACGTCATCACGCTTGTCGATCCGCGCGATATCCCTGCCCTTCAGCAAAGGAAACAGGATGTTTTTCGGGAACGGCAGAATATCCGCGAACGGGCACACAAGAATGCGGCCAAGACCAGCTTCCGCGCGGATATCGGCGAGCTTGTCGTAAAGGATCTTCAGGTCCAGCGTCACCATGATTTCGGTCTGGCTATCCTTGATCTGATGCACCAGTTCTCTGGGGGCATAGAGCGGGTTGAAGTTGACAACCGTGCCCCCTGCTTTCAGGACCGCATAATAAGCCATGATGAAATAGGTGCAGTTGGGCAGGAACAATCCCACGCGGGTGCCCTTACGCACGCCCAGCCCTTGCAGGCCCTTGGCCATCTGATCGACCTGTGCGCCGATCTCGGCCCAATTCCATCGGCGGCCCATGAAATTGATCGCCGGAAGCGCGCCATGCTGGCGCACCGTTTCGGCCAACACTTCCGGCACCGAGGAGACCGGAATATCGGCATTCCAGGAAATCCCCGGGGGATAATGCGCAAGCCATGGGAATTGTTGAGAATTTTCAGGTGAGGATGAAGCCGTCATCGAAGTTCTCTCCGGTCTGGGGTGCAGTTCCTCTATTGATTCTAAGGGAGCCCCTTGCCCATTTCCATTCTTAAAGCCGCCGGGGGGCGTTTTTTTATGCTGCGCCGCACTTTGCAGATATTTCGCGGTAGCCGGAATTAATTTCAGTATATTCTAATATTACACTTTACTTTTATTGAAAATTCTGGATTTACCAAGTTTCTTCTGCCATTATCGCCTCAAAGTTGCATATTTCGGGTGCCCCGCTGAACTTATTACCCGGGTTACTCATTTATATTATTTTGTATGAATTTCGGAAGGGTGGGTCCTTGTGTACGAACAGACAAACAAGCCGCTAGCTGGCGATATGGAGGCTGCGCCGTCGGGGCCCCCTGTCAAGGCGCGGTTGAAATGGTTTAACACTCCCAAAGGATTCGGCTTTGTCGTACCGGAAGACGATCCGACGCTGGATGCTTTTCTGCACATTACGACATTGCAGCGCAGCGGTATCAATGCGCTGGGCGATGGTGCCTGTTTGCTTTGCCACATACAAAAAGGCAACAAGGGTGCGCATGTCATCGAAATTCTCGAGATGATCGATGCTGGCGACATTCCCGAAGAAATCCGCAATATTCCGCCCCAGAATGCCATTCCGATCGGCAAGACCCAACGCATGGGCGGCCAGGTCAAATGGTACAAGGACGACAAGGGATTCGGATTTGTTGTCCCGGACGACGGCATGAAAGACGTTTTCATCCACAAGACTTGTCTGGAAAAGAACGGTATCGAGCGCCTTGAGACCGGACAGCGCGTCAGCATGCTGTTCCGCGCCGTACCCAAAGGGCGTGAAGTCGTCGAAATCGAGATCGTCAGCACGTCGTAGACATTGACAGCCGCCCCCACGACAGAAACACGACAGAAAAAAGCCGACAGCCATAAAGGCCGTCGGCTTGCAGGATACATGAATGGGATAACGGCAATCCCTCAACGGGATGCTTACGCAGAAAATTCCTTAAAGATCAGGCGCTGACAACTTCTTTCAGATCGTCTTCAGGCAGTGCAGCACTGGCGACGTCGTCGAAATCCTCGGCCTTGAGTGTACGGCTGCGGCTCGGGGCCTGATACGCCATACGGGCATGATCTTCGCAATACGGCATGCCGGGCGTGGACGTGCAGCCGCAGAACGCAAAATTTTCATCCTTGGGGTCACCCATGGGCCAGCGGCACATGCGTTCCTTCAGCTCGATCATCTTCAGGCCCTTGAACGACATGTTGGCCGGTTTGCTGACCAGCACAGTCTTGACCTTCAGCTGTTTCTTCATTTCCGGAACGCGGTCTTCCTTGCGCTCGTTCTGCTGAATAGGGGAAATACGGTTCGATAGTTTCAGGCGGTGGGCCTTGCCAATCACGGCGTTACGCGTCACGCCGCCCAGGGCTTTGGCGATCTCTGCCGCTGTCTTGCCTTCTCCCCAGAGTCTTTTCAGAAGGGCAACGCGTTCATCGGTCCAGCTCATATACGTCATCTCCCACGATGCAACCACACACAAGACGCCGCATACCGCATTTTCCGGAGAGCAAGCTCCTGATTCACATATACATTCGGTTATCGGCGTTGATGAAGGTCACTGTATCGGGGCGTGATTCGCGTGGAAAGAGTCGCGCGAATCTTTCGATCTCTTATCCACAATAATCCGAATCGGAGTCAGAAAGTGAGTCTGATATACAGAAGACAGAGTCAAGACGAATAAAAAGACTCTAGCGCGCGTTGAAATCGAGTCCCCACACTTCGTAACGCTCTTTATCGTCGAGCCATTTCTCATCGACCTTGACGAACAGCTTGAGATGAACTTTGCATTCAAAAATATCCTGAAGCTCGAGGCGTGATGCTTCACCGATCTTCTTGATCTGCGCGCCACCCTTGCCCAGCACAATCGCCTTGTGCGTTTCACGCGCAACGAATACAACCTGCGAAATTTTGATATCGCCGTTATCGAACTCTTCCCATTTCTCGGTTTCAACGGTGAGCGCATAGGGAAGCTCCTGATACAGCGCGCGGAACAGCTTCTCACGCGTGACCTCCGCCGCCAGCAGACGCGCGGGCATATCGCTGATCTGGTCTTCGGGGTAATGCCAGACACCTTGCGGCACGTTTTTCACCAGCCAGTCCATCACATCCTGCGTGCCGTCCTGATTGAGGGCGGAAATCATGAATGTCGCGGTAAAATCAAGCTTACGGTTCAGTTCCGACGCCATATCCAGCAGGGTTTTCTTATCTGCTTTATCGAATTTGTTCAGCAGAAGGATGCAGGGTGTGTTCCCCTTCACTTCCGCCAGACGATCAATGATCGCGCGTGTATCGGCATCGATCTTTTTGCGGCTGGCATCGACCATCAGCATGACGATATCGGCTTCATCCTGCCCTTGCCATGCGGCGGCCACCATTGCCTTTTCCAGCCGTTCCTTCGGCGCGAAAATACCGGGCGTGTCGATGAAGACGATCTGGGACTGATCCTTGACAATGATCCCCCGGACCATGGTGCGGGTCGTCTGCACCTTGGGCGAGACGATCGAGACCTTGCTGCCGACCAGCGCGTTGATCAGAGTCGACTTCCCGGCGTTCGGCGCGCCGATCACGGTGACGAAACCGCAGCGTGCCTGTATCTGTGTTTGTGTCTGTTCCATTATGAAGAATGCTCCAGTGCTTCTAGCAGGGCGCGTGCTGCATCTTTTTCTGCGGCACGACGCGATGATCCTTCGGCCTGCGCCGGGGCATAACCCCTGACCGTCACGCGGATCAGAAACCGTGGCGCATGATCGGGACCATCGCGGCTGACCTGTTCATAGAGCGGCAGCGGCAAGCCGCGTCCCTGCGCCCATTCCTGCAGGGCGGTTTTGGGGTCCTGCGGCGGCTCTTTCATGATTTTGACGCGTTCGCCCCATAATGTGCGGATCATGGTCTGGCAGGAAGTCAGACCGCCATCGAGATACAGGGCACCGATCAGCGCTTCGAGCCCATCGGCCAGCATGTTGTCGTTATCGACACCGCCCGCATCGCGCTCGGCTTCGGATACCAGCAGGGCATCGCCCAGATCTATCGTGCGGGCAATCTCGGCCAGCATACGCCCCTGTACCAGCGCGGCATGGCGCTTGGCGAGATCACCTTCGGCTTCCTGCGGGAACATTTCAAACAGGATTTCGGCCATCACAAGCCCCAACACGCGGTCGCCCAGAAATTCGAGGCGTTCGTAATTACCGGCCAGGCCGGTGCTGGCATGGGTCATGGCCGCACGCAGCAAGCCTGTATCAGAAAAGCGATGGCCCAGACGATCCTGAAGCCGGTCAAACATCGGCGACTCAGGGGACGGGGGGGGCATGGGGGGCCTGATTGTCAGGGGTTTCAGATGGTCCCTCCGGATTTCCACCGGATTCCGGCGGGCGGACGGGAGTGACCGAATGGAACAGGCGGTCATAACGGATCGACCACGGCCATTTCCAGATCTCAGCGATATTGGCATACCCGTTGGTCGAGAAGAAAATGAATGAGGCACGGCCAATAAAATTTTCCAGCGGAACATAACCCACAGCATTCATGACACGACTGTCCTGCGAGTTGTCGCGGTTATCACCCATCATGAAATAATGGCCGGGGGGCACCACGAATTCTTCGGTGCTGTCCAGCATCTCGTTATCGGACTCTTCATAGATGCTGAACATGGTGCCATCGGGGAGGGTCTGGATATATTCCATCAACGTCCCTTCTTCCACCTTTTTCAGACCCACGGGTTCACGCGGGACAAGCTTGCGGTTGAGATAGAGCTGACCATCAACCACCTGTACCGTATCGCCGGGCATGCCGATGATGCGCTTGATATAATCCTGATGGGTCTTCTCATTCAGGAAAACGACAATATCCCCGCGCCGGGGTTCTTTATTGTCAGCCATGATGCGGCCTTCAATCGGGGCCAAACCAAGGGGGAAAGAGTGTCGGGAATAGCCGTAGGCCGGTTTGTAGACGAACAGATAGTCACCCACCTGCAAGGTCGGCTTCATCGAGCCTGAAGGGATATTGAAGGGTTCGAACAGGAAGGTGCGGATCACCAGCGCCAGCAATACAGCGATAAACGCCGTCTTCAGGAATTCCGTCCATTCTTCACGCGCGTTCATCGGGATCTGATGTTCTTCGGCGTCTGTGGACACGACCGGGGTCGAGAGCGGCGACGAAGGTAGAACCGGGGGCGTCGCGGCGGACTGGTTATCGGTTTTCATATTTTCGTTCATGATGTTGGTTTTTAAAGAAAAGCGACCCCTTTGGCCAGTAAGATCATTGCATTGTCGCACAAATTAAGGCGAAAAACAGGTTGCTCATTCGGCTTCGATAATGACCGAGGCCTGCCCGAAGGGCGGATCATCGGAGAGGGTCAGGTGCAGGAAGGCTGTTTTTCCAGAAGGCGTCATCGCCTGCAGGCGTTTTTGCGCACCCCCCGTCAGGACCAGAGAGGGTTTCCCCAGTTTATCGTTCACCACGCCGATATCGCGCATAAATACCCCCTGCGCAATGCCCGTGCCCAGCGCCTTGGCACAGGCTTCCTTGGCGGCGAAACGCTTGGCATAGGTTGCGATATGCTTGCCGGAAGGCCGCAGGCTTTCAGCGCGTTCGATTTCAGCCGGGGTAAAGCAGCGATGGATAAAACGGTCGCCGAAGCGCGCCAGCGCTTTTTCAATGCGGCGGATATCCACCATGTCCGATCCGGTTCCAATGATCATTCCGGTCCTCCGTGCCCCCAGGGCATTTTCAGGTTCAGCTTCAGACGGCGGCGATCATAATAAGCGTCCTGCAGCTTGCGCACGGGGTAATAGAGGATGAGATAATAGACCGGCCATGATAAAAGCCCGAGGATGATGCCACCAATCGACGTCGGCAACAGCAGCGCCATCGGCTCGCTTAAGAAAAACGACATCGTATGCTCATGCGGCAGCGCCACCTGCTCCCCGGCCCCTGACATCTGCAGCAGCCAGACCCCCAGCTTGTAATCCAGATAGAACATCGGCGGCAGGGTCCACGGGTTGCCCCAGAATGTGCCGACCAGCGCCGCCAGCTTGCTCTGGCGAGAGAGATGGGCATAAATCAGGCATTGAATATAATGCGTCCCTAAAAACGGCGTGAAGGATACCGCCGCCCCGGTCGCCAGACCGCCCGCGATCCGGTATGTCGAATCCGACTGGCGAAACAGGCGATGGTGGATATAGGAGAGCGTGCGTTTCCATCCCATCGATGGCCATATCATTTCACGCAACTGCCGGTATAAATGCAGGGGCTCGCGTCGCTTGAACAACTTCTGAAGCTCCCCTATCGACCGCGCGCGCGCTCGACCGACGCAATCTGGGGCGTGGCGCGCAGGGCCGCGATAATATTATTCAAGTGGCGTGTATCATTCACATAGACATCCAGCATCATGTCCCAGAAATCGAGCGAACGGCTGGTGATCTTGAGATTGACGATATTGCCGCCATTCTTGCCGATCACGGTGGACAGCGTACCCAAAGCCCCCGCGACGTTCGCCAGTGTCACCTGCAGACGGCCCACATGGGCTTCCGGTGAATCGGGGCCATCATCCCACGACACATCCAGCCAGCGTTCCGGTGTGTCGGCAAAATTCTCCAGCGTTTCACAATCGATTGTGTGGATCGTCACGCCCTTGCCGGTCGTCACGATGCCAACGATACGGTCGCCGGGCAGCGGGTGGCAGCAACGGGCATAATGCACCGCCATGCCGGGAATAAGACCCTTGATCGGCATCGGCTTGCCCGCACCGCCGGATTTACGGGCCTGAATATTCTGCTGCTCAACTTCGGCATCCGTGGGCTTGCGCACGGGCGCCGTCTTGTTGGCCGGGAAGATTGCCTTGAACACATCGCGGGCAACAAGATTGCCCTGCCCGATACCAGCGTACACATCTTCCATTTCCTCGCAACGGAACTGGGCCGCGACGTTGGCGACGGCTTTATCGGTGAACTCATAACCTTCCTGCTGGAAGATTTTCTGCAGCATCGCCTTGCCGAGTGCGCTGTACTGGTCGCGCTGTTGCTGGCGAACGAAGCGGCGAATATGCGAACGTGCCTTGCCGGTGACGACGAAGCGTTCCCATGTGGGCGATGGCGTCTGGTTCTTGGCGGTGATGATATCGATCTGGTCGCCGTTATTCAGCTTGGTGTTCAGCGGCGCGATACGACCGTTGATCTTGGCGCCCACGCATTTATCACCGACACCAGAGTGCACAGCATAAGCGAAGTCAACCGGTGTGGAACCCGCGGGCAGCTCGATCAGATCGCCCTTGGGCGTGAAGCAGTAAACCTGATCCTGAAACAGCTCGAGTTTGGTATTCTCCAGCATTTCTTCCGGGCGCTGTTCCTGGTCGAGAATTTCGAGAAGGTCGCGCAGCCAGCGATATTCCTTTGCATCCTTACGCTCTGATTTTCCACCCTGCTTGTACGCCCAGTGCGCGGCGACGCCGAGATCGGCTTCTTCCTGCATATCGCCGGTACGGATCTGCACCTCGATCCGGTGATTGCCGGGACCGATCACGGTCGTGTGAATGGAACGGTAACCGTTGGGCTTGGGCGTCGAGATATAATCCTTGAAGCGACCCGGCACAGTTGGATAGTGGCTGTGCACGATGCCGAGCGCGCCGTAACACTGCTCGATATTTTCGACGACGATGCGAAACGCCATGATGTCCGAGAGCTGTTCGAACGAGACGTTCTTGCGCTGCATCTTGCGCCAGATTGAATATCTTGTTTTTTCGCGGCCTGTCACTTCGCAACCGATGCCGGAGTCGGTCATCAATTCTTTCAGTTCGTTGATGATATCCTGAACGACCTGATTGCCTTCCTGACGCAGAAACGACAGGCGGTTGGAAATGCTTTCGCGGGCTTCGGGGTTGAGCTGGGCGAAGCAAAGGTCTTCCAGCTCCTCTTTGAGGTTATGGAGACCGATCCGTTCAGCGAGCGGAACGTAGATTTCAATCGTTTCGCGGGCGATACGCTGGCGCTTTTCGGGTTTCTGGATCGCGTTCAGCGTACGCATGTTATGCAGGCGGTCGGCCAGCTTGACCAGCAGGACGCGGATATCCTCGGACATCGCGAGAACCAGCTTGCGGAAATTTTCGGCCTGCTTGCCCTCGACCGTCTGGCCTTCAATTCGTGACAGCTTGCTGACGCCGTTGACCAGATTGGCGACTTCCTCGCCGAACTGGCCCTTGACCTCGTCGAAGGTGGCCTTGGTATCTTCCAGCGTGTCATGCAGGATGGCGGTAACAATGGTCGCCGTATCCAGCTTCATATTGGCCAGCAGGCCTGCCACTTCCATCGGGTGGGTGTAGTAAGGCTCTCCCGAGGAGCGGGTCTGGCCATCATGCATCTTCTTGGCATATTCATAGGCGCGATTGACCGGGCCAGGATCGAAATCCGGGTTGTAAGTCTTGATCTGGGCGATAAGAGGCGAAGGGTCCCGCATGAGGCTTTCCGTGATCTGTGCAGACATTAATATAAGCTGCACATGCGAAAGCGCCAAATAAAAAGCCCGCTCAAGATTTTTTTATCAATAAGCGCACAGCCAGCAGCACCATAAGGCAACCCAGATAGGTAGCAAAGAAGCACCAGCCGGCGATGCTGGCATGGCCAACCGCCTCGAGGTCAAAAGATTCTTCAAGCTGTCGCCATAAAGGGAATAGAAGAAATGTCAGAAAAAAGGAGCACGGCGCAAGAAGCATGAGGACAAGGGATATTTGGAGTATCCGCCTTGCCCCTGTCACCCCGCGGTCTTTATTCGTCGTCAGACGAACCACCAGCCAGATCATCCAGCGCGGAGTCGGTGAATTCTTCTTCGTCGTCATCTTCCGGAATGTCTTCGAAGCCTTCGCCCGCTGCTGCCTGGGCCGCTGCAATTGCGTTCCACTCTGCTTCGCCGTCCATCTGGTCGATCACGTCTTCGCTGTCATCCATCTCCAGAACGCGCTGATTGTTCTTGATCAGTTCTTCACGCAGATCGTCAACGCTGATGGTGACGTCCGCGATTTCGCGCAGGGCCACAACCGGGTTTTTGTCATTGTCGCGTTC
The DNA here is from genome assembly GCA_035904625.1 of Alphaproteobacteria bacterium. Taxonomy (GTDB): domain Bacteria; phylum Pseudomonadota; class Alphaproteobacteria; order Micavibrionales; family Micavibrionaceae; genus Micavibrio_C. Next base: position 20,246 of record JAMHVA010000232.1, read on the forward strand.
GACCGTCAGGGCTGCACCCGAACCCAGACGGCGCGCGCGCTGTGCGGCCACCATTACGAGTTCAAAACGGTTGGTTACCTTGTCGATGCAGTCTTCAACGGTTACGCGTGCCATGGATAATCACCTGTCGTGCAGAGAATTTAGAAACTGCCCGGTTATAGGCATTTTGCCGCAGAAAAGCAAGGTTCTTGCTCTCCCGCTGCCGCTTTGCATATTTTGCATAACAATTATTCAGTCCTATACGGAAGAAACGGGTTTTTAAGCTGGCATTTTCCAGCATAAGACACTATTTAAATTAGCAGTTTCTAACATTAACGCTGTTCCATTTTTATGGAACCCCTTTCCCAGTACAGAGTTACAAGAGTATGACGAAATCCAAAAAGTCCTCATTGGCGAATATTCCCTTTTATTCCGAAGAAAAATTGGCCCTCTTTATTGACGGCTCCAATCTCTATGCCGCCGCCCGCGCTCTAGAATTCGATATTGATTATAGAAAATTACTGCAGTGGTCAGCCGCTCAAGGCCGCCTTGTCCGTGCCTTTTACTACACGGCGCTGATCGAGAATGAGGAATATTCGCCGATCCGCCCGCTGGTGGACTGGCTGGATTACAACGGCTACACGATGGTCACCAAACCGACGAAGGAGTTCGTCGATGCCCAGGGCCGCCGCAAGGTCAAGGGCAACATGGATATTGAACTGGCCATCGACATGATGGAAATGGCAGACCATGTCGATCACATCATGCTGTTTTCGGGTGATGGCGATTTCCGCCGCCTGATCGAAGCCGTCCAGCGCAAGGGCGTGCGCGTCACTGTCGTCAGCACCATCAAATCGGCGCCGCCGATGGTCGCCGATGAACTGCGCCGTCAGGCTGATCATTTCCTCGACCTCGATATATTGGCCGACGAGATCATGCGTGCCGACGGCAATACCAAGGAAGTTGCCAACGGATAGAACAAAAAAGGCCGCACAATGCGGCCTTTTTCTTTGATTGTAATCCGGCTAGACGCCCTTGCGTTCCATGTGTGCGGCGTTTTGCGCCACCAGCGCGATCAGTTCTTCATCCGACACTTTCTTCTGCACATCGGCCAGATTCTTGAAGCGGACGAAAGCGTCTTCCAGCGCGTTCTCACCCAGCTTGTAGCCCAATGCCTCGAGCTTGTTGCGGAAAGCATGGCGGCCCGAATGCTTGCCCAGAACCAGCTGGGTTTTCTCAGCCCCCACCGACTCAGGCGTCATGATTTCATAGGTCTGCGCATTCTTCAGCATGCCGTCCTGATGGATACCGCTTTCATGCGCGAACGCATTCGCGCCCACAATCGCCTTGTTCGGCTGGCAGGAGAACCCCGTCACTTCCGATAATGTCTTTGACAGTTTGGTAATCATGGCGGTCTGCACGTTGTTCACGTAGGGCAGCTTGTCCGGGCGCGTGCGGATCGCCATCACGATTTCTTCCAGCGCCGCGTTACCCGCACGTTCACCGATACCATTGATGGTGCATTCGACCTGACGGGCCCCCGCCTGCACAGCCGCCAAGGAGTTGGCGACAGCCAAACCCAGATCATTGTGGCAATGTGCCGATAAAATCGCCTTATCGATGTTCGGTACGCGTTCGATCAACATGCGGAAACGTGCTGCATAATCTTCCGGCGTCGCATATCCCACCGTATCGGGAATATTGATTGTCGTCGCCCCTGCCCTGATCGCGGTTTCAACCGCGCGGCAGAGGAAGTCATCCTCGGTACGGCTACCATCTTCCGCCGACCATTCGACATCATCAGTGAAGTTACGGGCAAAGCTGACGCATTCGTGAATTTTTTCGATGACCGCTTCCGGCTCCATCTGCAGCTTGTATTTCATATGCAGCGGCGAGGTAGAGATGAATGTATGGATGCGCTGGCGCTTGGCAGGCTTGATCGCCTCGGCGGTTGCCTC
>JAMHVA010000233.1:0-4869 GCA_035904625.1 Alphaproteobacteria bacterium
GGGATACACCGCTTATGACCGGTATGACGTCTGAAGCCAATATCATCACATTGAAGAAAGACAAGGCACTGCTGATTCCGCGCGCGGCGTATGACAATGGTTACGTCTTGGTCGTGGAGGACGGCGTTATCAAGCGTGCGGCGGTGAAAACAGGCATTTCTGGTCGCGACAGTATTGAGATACTGGAGGGGATTACGGCTGAATCATTGCTGGTGGCTGTGTATGACCCGGCTTTACTGAGTACCCGCCGGTTCAAAAGTGAGGTTTCATCATGGTCACCCGCCGAAATATAAGATCATGAATAATTTCTTATACATAGCGATTAAATATATCCTCTCACGCAAGCGGCAGAGTCTGGTTTCGGTGATGGGGATTGTGATCGGCGTGGCGTTCTTTCTGGCGATTTCATCGCTGATGCAGGGCTCCCAGAATGATTTTATTGCACGTCTGGTCGATAACTCGCCCCATATAACGATTTCCGATGATTACCGCAGCGCCGACACGCAGCCCGTGACAAAAATTTATCCTGCTGCCGTCATTGAATTGCGCAACGTCAAGCCGGAGTCGGAAAGCAGGGGAATTCGTGGCTATCGCCAGATCGTGGAAGACTTGCGAAAGATACCGGGGGTACGGGCGTCTGCCAGTCTGACGGGACAGTCGATTCTCAGCTATGCGGGGCGCGATGTAACGATTGCCCTGAACGGCATGATTCCGCAGGACATGCGCGATATCACCACCATTGACGAACACATGGTTGAGGGCGATCTCGACGCCCTGATTGCCAACCGTAACGGTATTATCGTCGGACAGGAATTGATGCGCAAACAATCGCTCTCGCTGGGTGAAAACATCACATTGGCCGCCTCAACCGGGCAGGTGCGGACATTCAAGATTGTCGGCGTCTTCAGAACAGGCCGCGTGCAGTATGATGAAACGCAGGCTTTTGTCGATATCAAACGCGTGCAGGCCTTGATGAATCGCAGCAACCGCGCGAATACAATCATGATCAAGCTGGATAATCCTGAAAAAGCGCGCGAATTGGCACGGGAAATAGAAACGGTTGTCGGTTACAAAAGCGTGTCGTGGCAAGAAGCCTCTGAGGATATCATGAGCACACTCGCCATCCGTAATATCATTATGTATTCGGTTGTAAGCGCCGTGCTGATTGTCGCAGCCTTTGGTATTTACAATATCATTTCGACTGTCGTGATGGAAAAGCACAAGGATATCGCCATTCTTAAATCGATGGGGTACCGCGCGTATGACATTCAGATGATTTTTTTGCTACAGGGTATTATTTTGGGCGTGTGGGGCGTCTTGGCGGGGCTGCCCTTGGGATGTTTACTTATGGTGGGGTTGATGCAGATTAAATTTACGCCGCCGGGGGGAACCGACCTCGTGAGTATGCCGATTGACTGGGGCGTGCCACAATTCTTGATTGCTGCTGTTTTCGCTTTTGCGGCGTCATTGCTTGCTTCTTATCTGCCGGCGCGCAAAGGTGCGCGTGTTCTGCCGATTGATATTCTGCGCGGGGGGCAATAATTGTGGCGCCACTTCTCCGGACTGAAAATCTGACCCGCTCCCTGACGGGGGAAGTTGCGGTGACTTTAGTAAAAGATGCCAGCATAGAGGTATCTATCGGTGAGTTTGTCGCGATAACGGGGCCGTCAGGGTCGGGTAAGTCATCCTTGCTTTACCTTCTCGGATTACTTGATTCACCGACATCAGGCAGAATTATTTTTGACGGGCTGGATCTTTCCACGCAAGACGAAGATGAGCTGGCGGCGCTTCGTCTGGAAAAAATGGGGTTTGTTTTTCAGTTCCACTTTTTGCTGCCGGAATTTACAGCGCTTGAAAATGTCATGATGCCGATGCGTCGACTGGGTAAATGGAAAGGGACTGCGGGCAAAGAAAAAGCATTGCAGTTACTGGCGGATGTCGGTGTTGCCGATCAGGCGCATAAATTGCCGCGCCAGTTATCCGGGGGGCAGTGCCAGCGAGTTGCGATTGCCAGAGCTTTGGCAAATGACCCGGTTCTTATTCTGGCCGATGAACCGACAGGAAACCTGGATAGCGTTTCCAGTAAAATGGTGCAGGATATCCTGCGCGATCTGGCGCATCACCAGAACCGCGCGGTCGTGGCGGTGACGCATGATCTTGATTTTGCGGCGACGGCGGATCGCGGCATTAAAATTGTCGATGGGCGCATAACGCCGCCGCTTCTGGCGACGCAGGTATTATGAAGTGTGACGGCAGAGAGGTCATGAGCCCTGTTCGTTGATTTCATGAAAAACCCCTGTAGTCCGGGGCGCTTAAAGTGATATGATTTGTTCATGAAAGACCGTCTGATTTATAAACATAGCGAACGTCATTACATCAGCCGCACCGGCTGGCTGCGCGCTGCCGTTCTGGGCGCGAATGACGGGATCATTTCCGTTTCCAGTCTCGTGATCGGGGTCGCCGCCGCTTCGGCGGATACGCAAGGCCTTCTGGTGACCGGCGTGGCCGGACTGGTGGCCGGGGCCATGTCGATGGCGGCGGGTGAATATGTTTCCGTCAGTTCGCAATCCGATCTTGAAAACGCCGATCTCGCCCGGGAGAAAAGGGAACTGGCAGAAACGCCGGAATTCGAATTGCAGGAACTGACCGATATTTATGTCGGGCGCGGCGTCGAACAAAACCTTGCCCGTGAAGTCGCGCGGCAGATGATGGCAAAAGATGCAATCGGCGTGCATGCGCGTGAAGAGCTTGGTATTTCCGACCTGACGGCGGCAAGGCCGCTGCAGGCCGCGCTGGCCTCGGCGGCGGCGTTTTCCGTCGGCGCGGCTTTTCCGCTGTTGTCCATCCTGTTCCTGCCGCATGACATATTCGCGCCCGCGTCGTCGGCTTTATGCCTTGTCCTGCTGGGCCTGCTGGGGGCGGCGGCCGCCCGTATTGGTGGCGCACCCCCTCTGAAGCCGGCCTTGCGCATCATGTTCTGGGGGGCGGCCGCCATGGGATTTACCGCGCTGATCGGCAGCTTCTTTGGTGTATCGGGATAAACGGAAAAAGCCTTTAAATCGGAGTAATCGGGATAACTCTGGCGCTTGGCGCCTTGCGGCGTTCATGTAACAGCGTCGCGATATGGGCGGGCACCTGCACGATTTCTGATTGGCCGTTTACGGTTGCCCGTGTGGACACATAGTCTAGCGACTTCTCGATAGTGTTGGCACAAGTCACGCAGGATGCGCAATCATTTGGCCGGGCGCACATGTGGCCGGCTATTTCCTCATGCAGATTCGACCACGACTGTGCCGCCACATCGTATTTTTCTAGATGACTTTTTAAACCTGTACTCTGCTTAAGGACATGGTAAATAGGCAAAACATCAAGATTTTTGGCCCTGATCTGCTCATCCACGTAAGGATATTCAGATATATTTCTCAAGCTCACCAGTACAAGATGGCGTGAAAGAAGGTTGGCGGCCATGTCCGTGTTTCCTTCACTAACTTTCATGAAGCTGTCCCGTAGACGAACGAGGTCTTCCCCGCTGGCGGCGATAGACTCCACGATGTTTCTTACATCATCGTTAGGCGCCATAGCCGGATCAGGGCAATGAATTACTGTCTGCGCCCCGCCACAGAAACTGTGACCACTGATGATGATCGTGGAAACACCTTTCAGATGACGGAAGCCGAATTTGGCGCGCGTATTGACGGGCGCATTTTTATAAGGAGGGATAATCGCAGCGATTTCAGTGATGCGAATGGCTTCGTCGCCATAGTCGAAGTTTCCGCCGCCTTTTTCACGGCCATCAATGCAGGTAATGCACATGATCTCGGGATGATGGGAAGAAAAGGCCCGTGCATTAAAAGTACTGAGGGATTTTATCACCTTGCTCTTTGCGCTCATAGTACACCGCCAAGTCTGTTTTTGGCATTTGCTGACCGTCTTATATGCCAAATATAATTACAGAGTTTTGACGAATATCAATTATTCGCAGTTTCCGGGTTCTTTTTTGCGTAAGAAAGATGACGTCTCTGTAAAAATAGAGCCGCCCTGATGCTGTGGTACGGACGAATGGCTAGAACTTGATCGCGTATTCCAGAACGGCTTTTGCGCGGCCATCGGCCGCGTTGTCCGAAATGCCGGCGATATAGCCGACTTCATATTTGATCTGGTCGGTCAGCTTGCCATACACGACCGGCCCGATGCCGTGATCCTGATCGTCAAAGTCGGACCCGTCAGACAGGGAGCCGAAATTGCTGAAAATTTCGATACCTGGTTCGAAGGCAGGGGTCCATTTATAGCGGCTGCTCCATGAAATCCCGCCATTCACATCGTTCTCCGCCTCGTCTCCGAGTTCGCGGTCCAGAGTGATATTCGCAACATGGCGGAATATTTCGCTGTCCTTCGCCAGTATCAGCTTGAACTCCATCGTGTCCGGGTCGCCCGCATGATTGACTTCGTATGACAGGCGTGCACCCGCATCAATCCCATATTCACCCTTCTTCGTGATCTGGGCTTTCGCCTTGACCGATGTGGCCACGTAATCCGTATCGTTCCGGTCGCCCGGGTTCTCGGCGTCGCCCTCGATTTCGACGGAAACAATCCGGTTAAAGCCGTATTCCGTCGATAGCTTTGTTGACCATGCGCCGTCGCGGGATTCGCGCTCATCATGCGTGACGCCACCCTTCCATTTCAGTTTCAGGGTGTGTGCATCGACATAAGGGGATGTAACCGTCCGGGTGGCGTGCGCCTCGGCGGGAATCAGAAGGAGGCACAGCGCAAGAAGCGGAAACCTGAAAGACGACATGGAGTACCCCTGAATTTTTGAAGATGCAAAGAAGAGTAGAAGCGTGGACCGCCAAGGTCAAGTCACGTCGGGGC
>JAMHVA010000234.1:0-2935 GCA_035904625.1 Alphaproteobacteria bacterium
ACTGAGCTTCTTCGCGATTGCCGACGGGAAAACCGTTTTACCGCTGACGTCGGCGCAGGATCACAAGCGCGTGGGCGACGGCGATACGGGTCCGAACACCGGCGGCATGGGGGCCTATTCTCCCGCGCACATGATGAATCCCGAGCTGGGGCAGAAGATCATGGACCGCCTGATCTATCCGACGATGAAGGCGATGACAGCGGAAGGTTGCCCGTTCAAGGGGATTTTCTTTGCCGGGATCATGCTGGTGAAAGGCGAGCCGATCCTGCTGGAATTCAATACGCGCTTTGGCGATCCCGAATGCCAGACGTTGATGATGCGGTTTGATGGCGATCTGCTGGAACTGCTGGATGCGGCGGCATGGGGCAATCTGCGCGGCAAGGAAAATGCGATTGCCTGGCGTGAGGAAACAGCGCTGTGCGTCGTGATGGCGGCCAAGGGTTATCCCGGTACGTCGCGCACGGGGACGGTGATCACCCATATTGCCGATGCCGATGCGCTGCCGGATACGAAGGTGTTTCATGCCGGGACCGGGCGCAATGAACAGGGCGCCATCGTCGCCCGGGGCGGGCGCGTGCTGGCGGTCTGTGCGCTGGGTCAGACGGTCGGCGATGCCCAGCATGCAGCGTATCGCGCGGTTGATAAAATCGTCTGGGATGGTGGGTTCTGCCGTCGGGATATTGGCTGGCGTGCGATTGCAGCAGAAGAAAAATAATATTCTGTAAAATTTCTTTCAGAATAAGGGTATTCCCACACCTATTTTTCTATATCTCGTTAACCTTTTCGGTGCATGATGAAGGCAGCCTGATCTGAGCAGGGTAAAGCTTTTTATGACACCAACCATGACACAATCCAAAGCCAAACTGAGCGATTCGCACGATTCATTACTGGCGCACCAGAGTGCCGGACTGATCCAGCGCTATGTATTCCCCAAGGACACTGTGCTGTTTCGTAAAGGGGAAACGCGGCAATGTGCCTATCTGATCGATAGCGGGTCTGTCAGTATTTTCGGCAATGATGAAGGCGGCGAGGACCGGCTGCTGTGCCATATCGGCCCCGGCGAGATTTTTGGTGAAATGGCGCTGATCGATAATACGCCGCGCACGGCGACGGCCATTACCAATTCCGAATGCGAGATTTTTATTATTCCGCGCGATGCGCTTCATCAACGGCTGCAGGGTCTTGATCCGATCATTTCACTTCTGATCAGCCTTTTGATCGAGCGTTATCGCGTCACGCGCATCCATCTTCCTGAATCAATGAAGCAAGATGACAAAGGCGAGAAATTTATTCGCAAGCTGGCACGCCATAATCCGCAGGCACAGACCAGCATGAAGCTGCATGATACCGAGGCGCATAAAGAGATGGCGCTGAAAGAACTGAAGCTCGAACAAGAACTGCGTCGCGGTCTTGAAAAACGTCAGTTTATTCCCTATCTGCAGCCGATCATGAATCTTGAAAAGGGATGCGTGTCCGGCTTTGAAGCGCTGATCCGCTGGCAGCACCCGGAACGCGGCATGGTTTTCCCCGATCAGTTCATTCCGGTCGCCGAACATACGAATGTCGTACAGAACCTTGACCGCATGATGCTGGAAAAGGCGTGCGAGACATTGCCGCTGTTGGATCAGGCGGGCATGAAGGATGCGTTCATCAGCGTCAACATGTCGGGCATCAATTTCAATGTTGAAGGGATCGTAAAATCCATTGGCGACACGCTGGCGCGGTATAAGGCATCACCGGAACGGATCAAGCTGGAAATTACCGAGAGTGCGCTGATCGACGATCCGTCACATGCGGAAGAAGTTCTGCGCGGCTTGAAAGAACTTGGGTTTACGATTGCTCTTGATGATTTTGGTACGGGATATTCATCGCTCGGGTATCTGCACCGCTTTACCATTGATTCGATCAAAATCGACCGTACATTCGTTTCGCGCTTGCATGATGGGCAAAAGACGCTGGAGATCGTGAGTGCGATCATCGGTCTGGCAAAGATTTTCCATCTGGGCACGATTGCCGAAGGGATCGAGCATAAGGATGATATCGCGACATTGTGTGATCTGGGCTGCACGATGGGGCAGGGATATTATTTCAGCAAGCCGCTACCTGTGGCTGATGCCATCGTTTACGGATCGGCGCGGTCCCGCTAATCCGTCTTGCCACGTTTTTTCGCGAAGAAAGTCTTCAGCAGGTTTCCGCATTCCTCGGCCAGGGCGCCATGCTCAACCAAGGGGCGGTGGTGGCATGTGGGCTGATCGTAAAATTTGCCGCCATGCAAGATTCCGCCGCCCTTGGGGTCGGATGCCCCGAAGACCACGCGGCGGATACGGGCAAAACTGATGGCACCCGCGCACATCGCGCAGGGTTCCAGCGTGACATACAAATCATATTCCGGGATTCTTTGCGCGCCCTCGATCCGGCAGGCCTCGCGGATGACTTCGATCTCCGCATGGGCGGTCGGGTCAGACCGGGTAATGGTGCGGTTACCGCCCGTGATGACGGCTCCGGTTTCTGTATGGACCAGAACCGCGCCGATGGGCACTTCGCCTGCGGCTTGCGCTTTGCGGGCTTCGTCGAGGGCCAAAGCCATATAATGTTCATGGTTAAGGGTCATACTTCTTTTTACCGTGAAATCTGTGCTACAACAACGGCATGAGCGAAGAAAAAGAACGGATTGCCAAAGTGATGGCCCGCGCGGGGGTTTGTTCCCGCCGTGATGCCGAACGGCTGATCGCCGAGGGACGGGTACAGGTTAACGGACAGGTTCTGGACAGCCCGGCCTTTCTGGCGTCTGCCAGCGATGATATCCGCGTCGATGGAAAAACGATCCCGCGGCCCGAGAAAACCCGTCTGTTCCTGTATCATAAACCGGCGGGACTGGTGACGACCGCCCGGGATGAGCAGGGCCGCAATACCGTCTTTGACGATCTGCCCGCCG
>JAMHVA010000235.1:0-1911 GCA_035904625.1 Alphaproteobacteria bacterium
TTGACCAGATGCACGCTGTGCGAAAGATCGAGGTTCGTAGTGCCGGGCGTATCGATAAATTCCGTATCAAACCGCATCAGTGTGGCTTTCAGGTCTGTCACAACCGTCTTGCGCAGGCGGTTCTTGTCCGGATACCCGGCATTCACAGCATCGTAATTGCCGCCGGAATTATCGAGGATCGCCGACCCGTCGCTCATTGCTGTCAAATTCAGCACAGCCGTTTCCAGCGAACCGCTATCCAGTTTCAGGTTCGGCACGCTGTTGCTGGATTCACACAGAAGATTGATGATCAGCGTCTTGTCACTGCTGGCCCCCACGCGGAAACAACTGTCGGCTGTCGGCCCATTCACATTCGATTCACAATCGACAAAGGCATTGTTCAGTTGCCCGGCCTGCACATAGAACCCGCTGCCCGTCGTGCCGGCCCCTTTCGAGAATACCCGTACCGTATGAAAACGATTGGCATTGGGTGTATCCCCCGCGCCGGATTTCATCAGGTGAACGCCGTGCAATGTCGGCTGCTCGACCAGCACGCGTGCGATGTTGTTCCAGTAACAGGGTTGATTGCTGTCATTATAGCCATCTAGCAGAATGCCCGTGGCCGCACCGATAATCTGGATATCGGTAACCGTATTCTGCACGCAGGCCCCGTCGCGACCGAACAGTTTAACCCCGGCAAGACCGCCCTCGATCCGCAGATTTGTGAGGGTGGCAAAACCGTGAGTCATCTCGATGGAGACAAAACTGTTGCTTTGCGCCTTGATGACGGACGACTGCCCTAGCCCGATCAGGCTTTGCCGTTCACCCAGTGTAATCGGGGCTGTGATCAGATATGTCCCTGCCGGAACCAGAACCGCATCATGCGCGGCCAGTGCCTGCTGAATCGCCAGCGTATCGTTGGTCAGGCCATCCCCCACCGCGCCAAAATCACGGATTGAGATCAGGTCGGAAAATTTGTCATGGCTGGTACGTGTATCCGCACCTGTCCCGCTGGCCGTGAAATCAGGGGCAGCCATACTGCCCGCCAGCGATACCGCCACCGGATTCCCGCTGCCATCAAAGCCCAGCGCCTTGTTCGCGCGTAAGGTTCTGGCAGGAAGCTGCAATTCTGAAGGGACTTCGGACGGCGCATAGCGGAGCATGCCGTCCTGATCGCGGGAAAGCTGCTGGATCGCCGCCATCAGGTAATCCAGCTCGTTATTGATCGCGCGGGCGCTGAAATCCCCACCCTCCAGAAAATCGGTCAGGCGCGCCAGCGATACACGACGTTCCAGCATGACGGTCACGCCGTCAGCCGGGGCACTGGCGAATATGACCTGCCCGCCTTCTGTCGCCCCCTCACCGCTGATCGTGAAACCGCTGTTCTGGGGCGCACCATTCAGCGATACAAGCATATCCGCCTCGGCGAAGATGGGAAACGGATAGGCGAACGATGTTTGCACGCCATTGGCAAGATAACGCACCACCGGCACCACCGCCGGCATCTTGATATGATCTGTGGTCATGAGATTCTCCTGTGAAAACAATGAAAAACCCGCCACGGTCACCCGGGCGGGTTTAAGAAAATAATTTTAAATCAAGCTAGTCGGCGCAGATGGTCAGCCTGACCCGTGCCAGTCCGTCGTCGCGGAACCCCAGAACGTCGGCGGCGCGGCGCGACACATCAAGGGAACGTCCCCCCTTGTACGGCCCGCGGTCATTGATCCTTAAAACCGCCTGCGCTCCGTTTTCAAGGTTGGACACCAGAACACGGGTCCCCAGCTTCAGGGTTTTGTGGGCAGCCGTCATGGCATGCATGTTGAAAACCTCGCCGTTTGCGGTCTTGCGACCATGAAAGCCGGGACCATACCACGACGCCCTGGCGCTCTGGCTCAGGGTCATGACCGGATCACAACGAAACGATGTCTTCAT
>JAMHVA010000236.1:0-3336 GCA_035904625.1 Alphaproteobacteria bacterium
GGCGGTTCATATCCTGCTGGATCTGGGCCTTATTGGCGAATTCCACCATCAGGATGCCGTGCTTACTGATCAGCCCAACAAGTGTGACCAGCCCAATCTGGGTGTAGATGTTCATGGTCGCAAGCCCCAGGAAGATCGGCAGCATAGCGCCACTGATCGCCAGCGGAACACTGACCAGGATCACGAACGGATCGCGGAAGCTTTCGAACTGCGCTGCCAGAACCAGAAAAATGATAACCAAGGCAAACACGAACGTCACCATCAGCTGGTTCCCCTCGCTGACGAACTGGCGGGTACTGCTCATCCAGTCGTAGGTGTACCCGGCGGGCAGGATCTGGGCGGCCTTGCCTTCGAGGAAGGATACGACATCACCCATCGTCACGCCCGGCAGAGGGACGGCCGAAAAGGTTGCCGAGTTCAACTGGTTGAACTGCACCAGCTTATCCGGCTGGCTGAACATGCTAATGGTTGCCAGCGTCGAGAGCGGCACCATTTCGCCGTTACCGGCCCGGACATAGTACTTAGTGAGGTCCTGAGGGTTAATACGCTCGCGACGCGGTACCTGCGGGATCACGTCATAAGAACGACCATCGAGGTTGAAGCGGTTAACGTAGTTACCACCCAGAAACAATGTCAGGGCATCACCGACGCTACGCATGGTGATACCCAGCTGGTTGGCTTTTTCACGATCAATCTCGATCTTCACAACCGGGGTATTAAAGTTCAGGTCGCTGTCGGTAATCATGAACATACCGCTCTTCAGCGCTTCTCCTTTAAGCTCTTCCATCACATTGAAAATGGATTCATAACTGTCGGTGGAGCGAATAACCATCTGCACCGGCATACCGCCCGATGACCCCGGTAACGGCGGGATTGAGAAGGCAAAGACCATCAGGCCTTCGATGCTGGATACTTTTTGCTGAATTTCTTGCTGGATTTCAGCCGCACTGCGGTTGCGTTCGCTCCAGTCTTTCAGCGTGAAACCACCAAAGCCGTTCGAGGGACCATCCATACCCGAGAGAATAAACGAGGACTCGATCTCCGGCGTCTCCTTAAAGATCTTCTCCAGACTCTTCGCGTAAGCCGTCGCATAATCGATGTTCGCATATTGCGGCGCCTTGGACGCCGTAATGACCACACCCTGATCCTCTTCCGGGGCCAGTTCGCTGCGGGCACCCATGAACATGAATACCAGAATGCCCAGAATGCAGAACGCAAACAGCAAGGTGACCGGACGATAATCCAGCGTCCCTTTCAGGCGGCGCGCATAGAAATTCTCGATCTTGGTAAAGATGTTGTTGATGCCCTTGGCAAGGCCCGTGTCGTTCATACCGTGCTTCAGCACAACAGAGCACATCATCGGCGACAGCGTCAGCGCCACGATACCGGAGATAATGACGGACCCCGCCAATGCGAATGCAAATTCACGGAACAATGACCCCGTTACACCCCCCATGAAGCCGATGGGTGCATACACAGCCGCCAGCGTAATGGTCATGGCGATAATCGGACCGACGATCTCGCGCGCACCCTTCAGCGCAGCCTGAACAGGCGTCTCCCCTTCCTCGATGTGACGGAACACGTTTTCCACGACAACAATCGCGTCATCCACCACAAGGCCGATGGCCATCACCATCGCCAGCAGCGTCAGCAGGTTGATCGAGAAGCCGAGTGCCAACATGATGAAGGCCGTACCGATCAGGGCCAGCGGAATGGTCACAATCGGAATAAAGACCGAACGGAACGTCCCGAGGAAGAGGAAAATAACCACAATCACGATCAGAACCGCTTCGATGAGTGTTTTCACGACCTCATCGATGGCGGCATTAATGAACACCGTCACGTCGAACGGCACATCAACATGCATGCCCGGCGGCAGATCTTTTTTCAGGGTTTCCAGCGCTTTGTTCACGCCCTTGACGATTTCCAGCGGGTTACCCGATGGCGTACTGGTCACGCCGAGATAAACGGCACGCTTGCCATCCATGACAGCGGTCTGGTCATAGCTGGAAGCGCCCAGTTCAATGGTACCGATATCGCGCATCCGCACGATACTGCCCTCTGCCGACTTTACGACCAGATCACGGAACTCCTCGACGTTTGTCAGGTCGGTGTTCGTGTCAATGTTCGTAACGATGTACGAACCCTTCATCTGACCCGGCGCGGACTGATAGTTGTTCGACTGCACGGCGGCAGCCACGTCCGTCGCTGTAATCTTACGCGCCGCCATTTTATCGGGATCAAGCCACAGGCGCATCGCCAGTGTCTGTCCGCCGATCAGTTGCGCTTCGGCAACGCCATCCACAGTCGCCAGCATCGGTTGTACCACGCGGATCAGATAGTCGGTAATGGCAGGTGCCGATAGATTATCACTGGCAAAACCGATATACATCACGGCCGTTTGTTCGCCGGTGGATTTCAGGATAATCGGATCATTGGCCTCCTGCGGGATCAGGTATTTGACCTGATTGACCTTGGACATGATTTCGGTCAGCGCCTTATCCGAGTCCGTATTGATCTTCATGTATGCCTGAACGGAACTGGAACCCTGACGGGAGTTCGAAACCAGATAATCGACGCCTTCCGCCGTGGCAATCGCCTGCGCGATCGGGGTCGTCACGAAGCCCTGCATCAAGTCAGGTGACGCACCGGGATAACCGGTCGATACGGTAATTACCGATTGCTCGATTTCAGGATACTGCCGGAGCGGCAAATCAAAAACCGCGCGCAATCCGATCAGCAAAATCAGGATATTGAGAACCAGCGCCAGAACCGGACGCTTGATAAAGATATCGGTGAAAACCATAGTGGCTTCTTCCTGCCGTAATTATTCGTTGCGCGGGTTGTCTTTGTTGACTTTGTAATCTTCGGCCAGTGTATCCACGGGCGCGATTTTCACCTTGACCCCCGACATGACCTTTAGTTGGCCGCTGGTGACAAGCTTGTCACCGGCTTTGACCTTGTCATCAAGGATTGCCACCTTGTTTTCGAAACGCGCCCCGGTTTTCACGTACAGGCGTTCCGGAACAAACAGCGCTTCGCCCTGTTCGCTCTTCTGCTCTTCCGCTTTTTCAGGTGTCCGAAGAACAAAAACAGAGTCACCGTAAATGGTGAAATCAACCGCCGTTTCCGGAACGATGATAGCCGGAGCCCCCTGCGGCAGGGACACCATGACCTTGGCGAACATACCGGGTGACAGCATGTTATCAACATTCTTCATTTCCGCCTGCACCTTGACCGTGCGGGTTTCCTGTCCGACCTGCGGCTCGATCGCATTAATCGATGCGCTGAAAGTACGCCCCGGATAAGCATCAACAGACAGCGTAACGTCCTGCC
>JAMHVA010000237.1:0-10981 GCA_035904625.1 Alphaproteobacteria bacterium
GTCGACAATAGAACAGCTTGGTTAACTGGCATCTGATAGCGAATAAGGTAGTCCCCATTAGATCCTTTTTCTATAGGATAGCTCAGATTGTCAGCCGCCTGATTATCAGGAAGATTAGTAAAATTATATTCACGCAACAAACTTAAATAGTAATCGTAATTAACCATACTACTTCCCTCTAACACATTTTTTTCATTATTATATAATCAATAGCAGCCTTAATACGCTCGTCAGACCAATCCAGATGAACAATAGTGCTGTCTTGAGTAGCAAATTTGGTAAAAGCATACTGGTCGTATTGCTTTCCGTGACGATAGCGAGCGCCAGAAATAATGACATACCGCGTATCCTGAGTCATTTCGCTTAATTGACTAGAATCCTGAATTTTTGCTAACGGATCATATCTAATCGTCAACAAAATTATCAAACCATCCGAGTCTTCTTCCAAGAGTCCCTTATAAGTGTAATTTGTGGTTTCAAGAAATCTATAACTGCCCGGACTTTCCTCATATCGCGGCATTAAAGACCGCTCTCCCGTCACGGAATTTTTTGCCATTTTTATTACAGACACAATTTCTTGTTTTAAATTTTCAGAAGCCAGAACAGAACTAGAATTAACTACTTTCTTAAAATCAGATGGTGTTGATACAATAAAAGTTACAGAATTTATGTCAGTGCATTCTTGTTGCACAATCTTAGAAAAATCAGACATAGATACGTCTATAGGGCGCGATTTAATATAACCAAAAAAGAGCACAGCCAGCAGATAACAAACGACCGCTATACTAATAACAAGCACAATAACTCTTCCAATCTTTATGCTAGATCTCATCATCCCCTCACATCCGGGTTCGTGTTGCACTTCGCCGGATTATACCCTGATTTCCCCAAACCGGGCACTTGCCTAAAATTTTAGGTAATTCTGTAATCCTAGATTGTATCGGTTTAAGAAGTCGTTAAATTCTGCATCGTCGTTATGGATCAGATGGTTAAAGCCAGATAGGCACAACCCAAAGATATAAATAACAAGGTTATTGTATTTCCCTTATATGGGAGTTACAAAAGGAACAGCATGTCCTGACGGGCAGGCTGGGGCGTAGAAACCCCTTTTATGTTGGCGGCTGGCATCAGCCGTTACTTGGTGCCGATCTCATAAATATGACCGGCACTGGAGATGCCGCTTCTCGGTCTTTGACCGGGGAGCGGTAGCGCATGTCCAACCCGTAAGGGTAAAGGCTATCGCGCCGTTACCAACATAGCGGTTTCTAATCCCCGGTCGCCAGAGCAGGACAGTTCTGGCGACTTTTACTTTCAGGGGAAAATAACATGAAGAAAATATTACCTATTATATGTCTTGTGCTCTTATCAGCCTGCGGCACGACATCAACACTCACCAGCACCGATCTATCAAAGCCGATTCCCAAGGGTCATGCCCGCGTCATTGTGGAGCGCAATACATCCATGCTGTATTTTGGCGGAGCTGCCGATATCAGGGCGAATGGTGCAAAGATCGCAAGCCTAGGTCGTGGCGGAACCGTGATGCGCGACCTCAAGGCCGGGCCGATAGTTCTGGAAGTATCAACGCCGACAGCAGTGGGGCAATATGTTGTGAGGTTTACGGCCGAACCTAAAAAAACATATAATTTTGTCGTATCGCCACGCGGCGAGAACATCATGGGCGGATATGGTATGGGTATTCTTGGTGATGCCATACATGCAAATGTTAGCGATCAATCAGGATATTTCCAGCTTGATCTGAAAGACGGCGCACCATGATCTGGCTCCTCATTATTCTACAAATCATTTTCGTGAAGATCAGCTGGTGGGTTTATAATGCCTACTACACCCAGCCCAAATACAATCATCCTCCCATATTCTGGAATCCCCTAGCCCGGACGTTATTGGTATATGGGCCTTTAACTGGAATCTTCGGGTTGGTGATTACAGCATTTTTTCTGACCTCTCACCCATGGCTCTTTCTGTTCTTTACTTTGGCCTTCTGGGTCTACTGCGGGCACAAAAGAAACACTGCGCCACCGGGATTCGTGATGCCCGTCCTGACCGAGGACGGGATAAAGCTGGAAGAAGTTTCAGCCGAAGAGTTTCTAAAAGATATTCGTAGCCATAAACGGGAATCTAGCCCAAACAACAATAGTCAAGCACAGGAGGATTAATGCCTTGGGAAAATATCGGTAGCGTGAATACAGGGGAAATGCCGAGCGATGAAGCGTGGATTCTTTTCTGCCTCGACCTCGCCCAAAAATATGTGCAGTTCGTGTGTGGCCTGCCGCCAGAGGAAAGTAAACTTGATGTCATGCGGTCTGAACATGAATTAGGGGATCACCCCTCGCTGGGCGTCTGGTACGATATGGAAGAGCCATGCGAATATATTATTGCCGCCGAAAATGCACTGGACGCCTTCAATAAAGCTGTGTCGTGGACTGACCTCAAAGAGCATTCTATGCAACGGGAGGAGGACACCGATGATGAAGATGATTGCATAACATCAATCTGGCTTATAAAGCATTAAAAGATATTTTTCTGAAAACTAGGGTTTTTATCCCCTCAATCTGACGTCAGATAAATCGGCCCAAGTGACTACGGATTAATCGGCTCGAGCTTATTCTGAGACAGCGCAAGACAGAGAAGAGTTAACCTCCGTAGATCATTCTGTAGTGCTTTTCGTTTAACAAAAGCGAGATGCGCTCTGAGCTTCGGATTGCTCCGCGCACTCGCTTTATTTGCTAAACGAAAAGTTTTTTGCTCCGCGCCAACACAACGTTCTGCTCTTGGTATGGTATATATATGCAGTACCTAAATGACCATTTATGCCCCTGTGGAAAAGCACCAATTATGGTACTTATTTGAATAGTCGCCACATCTGCAAAAATTCAGTGGTACTTAATTGACCATTTATCGGCGATAAAAAACCCATTTAAGTACCACTTTCTAATTTATCTGCCTGCTGACGTTCACATTCTTCATAAATTTCATCTAGAGGCGTTTTCTCTTTTAGTTTGCGTTTATAGGGCAAAGCTTTCGCTTGGCCCCATTCATTTGTAGGGTTACGACCCCCTATTTCCAAGAATGTGACCTCCCATTCACTGGCAATCCTGCCCTGAAAGCGGCCACGCTTAACAAAGCCCTATTGTTCCAGCTCCCATGAACTTAACAAGTTTGAAAGAGTTATTCTGTCGTGGACTTGATTTGGCTTAGATCCAAAATTATAGATCCCGTTAAGTTATTGCGACCTCTAAAAGATTTCCGGCTGAATCATAATCCTTGTGTCGGGGGTTCAAGTCCCTCCACCCCACCATTTATTCAGTAAAAATCAGATGGTTACGAAGAACGCTATTTTAATGTGCTCTCTTTTTTATTTCTGGGTAACACTGGGGTAACAAATTTAAATTCTACAGGGATTAGATGTCTAAAGAGTTCAAGCATTCTTTAAATATTCTTCGATCTTTCTTTTGAGCATATGATACGCGTCATCGAACGCCGCCTTGATGTCGTCTTCTGACCCGGTTGCTTTGGCGGGATCGGGCGTACTCCAATGCAGCTTTTTAACCGAACCCAGAAATACGGGGCAGCTTTCAGCGGCAGCAGCGTCACAAACCGTTACTACCAGATCAAAAGACTGTCCTGCGAACTCATCCCACGACTTGCTGCGGGGATTGCCCGGATCAATCCCATGGCGTTTCAGGGTTTCTATGGATTTGGGGTGGACATATCCTGCGGGGAAGCTTCCCGCGCTTACCGCTTCGGCCCGTCCCTTTGCCAGATGATTAAACAACGCTTCTGCCATAACGGAACGGCAGGAATTACCCGTACATAGCACAAGAACACGCTGAGCCATCAGCAACATCCCCCACCCGGCGCGCAACAAGCAGACGCTGCCTGTTTCTTATCCGGTATGCCGCAGGCATCCTGCGCCAGACAAGCCGTCTGTTTTGCCGTCAGGATGAAATCCCTGCCATCAAAATCGAGGCCAAACTTGCCGATGGTGTTCTGCTGGTACTCGACTTCGATATCCAAATCATCTTTACCCAGAACCTTGTCGCACAGGTTCAGGATGTGCAGGAATTTCTGCGGTGCCAGCCTGTGATCGTAATCCCCGGCCTCCCAAAGCTGGAAGTTCGCCATGGTTTCCTTTCTTTCCGTACCGCCACAGTCGATGAAATGCTTGGTAACCAGTCCGACTTCCGTCACGTGGAAATGCGGTGGCAGGTACGATCCGTCCGGCAACCTGAAGTTCACAGCCTTTAAACCTTCCAAGGTTTTCTTGATTTCCGATATTTTCATGCCTTTTTCCCCTTTGATGGTGTCTGACAGCAATTCATAAGTTCAATGACGGATGACCCTTTCTTCTTACCGCTGCGAATGCTGGCGAATTCAACGCGGCAGCAATCCTCGACCATGAAGCGGATCAGTCCCGTGAAGAAATCGAAATTCGCACTGTAGATGATGGAACGACCTTCCCGGCGCGATATGACCAGATCAGCATTACTCATGTGGTTTAAATGGAATGACAGGGTATTGTGGGGTATGCCCAGTGTTTCGCTCAGCGTTCCCGCCGGAGCACCGTCAGGGCCGTACTCAACCAATAACCGGAATACCCGCAGGCGGGTTTCCTGTGACAGCGCATCAAACGCGATAAGGGCTTCTTGTATGTCCATATGTCTAAATATATGGACATATCAGTCATAGTCAACCCTTATTACGTACAAGTCGGATAGATTTGCCAGCGGCTTTGCACACACTGTGTGCACTAAAAACCTTTTTCTATCGCAAGACCAGCAGAGCCAGCACAATGTAACGCCCGGTTTTGGCCAGCGATACCAGCAGCAGGAAAACGACCAGCTTCTCGCGCATCAATCCCGCCGCGACGGTCAGGGGGTCGCCGATGAAAGGCACCCAGCTCAGAAGCAGCGACCAGCGGCCATAACGCCTGTAGCGATCCTGTGCCCGTACTAACGCCTCGGCCTTGACGGGAAACCACCGCTTATCCTTGTATTGCTCGGCCTTGCGGCCCAGCCCCCAATTGACCGTCGCCCCCAGAATATTGCCGATGCTGGCGGTCGCCACCAGAAGCCCCACGGGATATGACGTCGTCAGCAGAAGCCCCGCCAGCAGAGCTTCGGACTGCATGGGTAATATCGTGGCCGCCGCAAAGGCCGTAAAGAACAAACCCGCCAGAACACTCATCATCTCCATCGTTACCGAACCGGCTCCACCGCCCTTGAGATATTTTTGACGATCATGCGTACCCCCTTAATGATGCCCGTGCCATATACCCAGAAGGCCGTGATAACCCACGTAAAGGCCGATCAGCGTGATAAGGCCGACAGAGAAATAGGGTGCCCGCCGCGCAAATTTTTCAAACCGCGCCCCCATGCGCTGGCTTGCGTAACGAACGCTCAGGGCCGCAACAACGCCTGAAACGACCAGCGTCAGGGCCAGCCCGATACTAAAACTGACCACCAAGGCCGCACCGAGCGTGACTTGCTTGAGCTGCAGACATAGCAGCAACACGGTAATTGCGGCAGGACAGGGAATCAAGCCGCCGGTCAGGCCGAACACGATGATCTGGCCGGTTGTGACCGTCTGGTTGGCAAACCGGCGTTGAATGTCTTGCGCATGGGCGCGTTCGTGCGCATCCTGATAGCCGGTCAGGCCCAGATCCAGCCCTTTATGATCGTGATGATGGTCATGATGATGAGAATGATCATGATGGTGGTCATGGGCATGGTCATGGGCATGGGCATGGGCATGAGCATGGGCATGGGCATGATCGTGGTGATGATCGTGGCCGTGATGTGAATGAGCAGCGCCCATGGCTGCCTGTCTGGATTGCGCATGGATACGCAGGAGCATCCACAGGGCGACACCGACAATCAAAACGGCAGATGCAAGCTGGAAATACGGCTCTGATGTTTGTGCGTCCCACTGGCGCCCCAGATACAACCCGCCCATCGCCACCAGCCACACGACAGCCGTATGAGACAAGGTCGCAGCCAGGCCCAGCATAACCGCCTGCAAGACCGTGCCCCGGATCGCCACGATGAAGGCCGCCATCATGGTTTTGGAATGCCCCGGCTCCAGCCCATGCAATGCACCCAACAATATGGCCGTCGGCACGAACAACCATGGGGCAGATCCCCCTTGCGATAACAAACTGGAAAACTCGATCATGATGGAAACTTTCTTCAGGTATCCGGTGAGGATAAAGCATCGACAGGGTATTACCAATATCTTTGGGTATGGCCAATGAGGGGGCCAGGAATAGTGGGACTTAAAAATAGGGGGCTATAAAATCCCTGAGCGGCACATCATTTTTCTGACGACGATCAGGCGTGATCGATTTAAGAAAAAATCAGTCGTTCGGATCAGGCGCTGCGCCTTTAAAATTATGGAATTTCCAGCCCCGCCGGGGCGGAGCACCGTCCGGCTGCCTTGATTTTCCAGCCTATACCTTTGCACAGAGCGCGGCGGGCAGCCCCTTCAGGTTCGTTTCAGCTTGCTATTGCATGATGAGGGTATCGAAAGGACGAACCCTCCATCATGTTCTTGCTTGATTATCAGGAAAATGGACGTCACATGGGCCAGTTGCGCATGAACGAGTCGCGCTGGCTGTCACGCCTGCGCAGCCGTCCCGCGATTGTATCGATCTATCCGGCGTTCGCCCGCGACCGGCGCATCGTCGAGGATTTCATCATCAATATCTATGCCCAGGCATACGGCGCCCATATCGGCGTGCATTATCCGGTGCTGATGAGCGTGCGCGACGAGAGCGGCAAAATTCTGGCCGCGCTGGGTTTCAGGTATGCAGGTGAGGAAACCCTGTTCCTTGAACAATACCTGCCGCAGCCAGTCGAACATGTTCTGGGCGTTCCGCGTCAGGGAATCGTCGAGATCGGCAATCTTGCTTCTGATGGCGGCGGGGCTTCCTTGTTCCTGTTCGCGGCACTTTCCACATATTTGCATCACAAAGGACAAACCCATGCCGTTGTCACCGGCACGCGTTTCCTTGAAAAACGATTTGGCGAACTGGGCTTGCACCCGCAAAGGCTCGCCCCCGCCGATCCGACCCGGCTTTTGCAGAAAGACGAAAACTGGGGGTCGTATTACGACACCGACCCCCATGTTATGGCCGGTCACATTGATGAAGGTTACAAGCGGCTGCAGAAAGTTCTGGGCGCGCACTATACGGAAGCATCGCCCCGGCTGCTGACCCGCCTGCATTACAAGGATATGCCATGAATATCCTGACCGCACTCGCACAACATCCCCCGGCCAGAATTGCGCTTCAGGACCCGCAACAGGTCGTGACCTATCGCGACCTGCCCGGCAGGATTGACGAACGCGCACGGCAGCTGGCGGGGATCGCCTGCGCTGGGCTTGCGCTGGACAACGGTGTGGAATGGGTTCTGTGGGATCTGGCCGCCCTGAAGGCAGGCACCGTTCTCGTCCCGCTGCCGCCGTTTTTTACCCAAGCGCAGACCCAGCACGCGCTTCAGTCCTCCGGCTGCGCGGCACTCATCAGCGCCACCGGGGTTTCGCCCCTGCCTTTTGCACCCGTTTCACTTCCTGAAGGTACGGCCAAGATCACCTATACGTCCGGCACCACCGGCACGCCGAAAGGCGTCTGCCTGCCCTGGACGGCGATGGAGAATGTCGCGCAGAGCATTGTCAGCACCCTGGGCCCTGATCTGGCCGGTATTCATTGCTCTGTGCTGCCGCTCGGCGTGCTGCTGGAAAATGTTGCCGGGGTTTACGCCGGATTGCTGGCGGGTGCGACAATCATCCTGCCTGCGCTGGGGGATTTCGGACCACAATACAGCTTTCTGCATGCACAGCTGAAACAGACGCGCGCGACATCCGCAATTGTCGTGCCGGAAATATTACGCAGCCTGATGGCGCAGCTTGTGCGTCTGGGGCCGCTGGATGATTTGAAATTCATTGCCGTCGGCGGATCGAAGGTCGATCCCGGCCTGGTCCTGCGGGCGCGCATGTCAGGCCTGCCCGTTTACGAAGGCTACGGCCTGTCGGAATGCGCGTCGGTGGTATCCCTGAACGCCCCCGGTCACGACAAACCCGGAACGACCGGGCGCGTCCTGCCGCATGTGGAAACAAAGATTGAAAACGGCGAAATCGTCATCCGTAACCCCGGATTCCTCGGCTATGTCGGTGCCGACCATCACGGCCCCTATCCTACCGGCGATCTGGGAACAATCGACCCCGAGGGATTCCTGTGTGTCACGGGCCGCAAGAAAAACGTCCTGATTACCTCCTATGGCCGCAATGTATCGCCAGAATGGGTGGAATCAGTGCTGCTGGCACAGCCAGACATCGCGCAGGCTTTTGTCTACGGCGACGCACAGCCCCATCTTTCCGCGCTGATCGTTCCCGCACGCGCCGATGCCGATATTGACGGCGCCGTGGAACGCGCGAATACGGAACTCCCTGATTATGCGCGCATCGGCCACGCGATCCCGACCGCGCCCTTTACCCCGCAGGACGGCACGCTGACAGGAAACGGGCGCCTGCGCCGCCAGAATATTCTTGCAACCAGAACCGCCCCGGAACCTCGAAGGAGAACATCATGACTTTCTATGAACGTCTTATGCGCGAAACCGAAGCCGCGCGCCAGTCTTTATACACCGTGCCGCAACTGACCGACGGCATGCGCGGCGATATCAGCCGTGAAACCTATATCGCCTATCTGACCGAGGCTTATCATCATGTGCGCCATACCGTGCGTTTCCTGATGGCCATGGGTGCACGTCTGCCCGATGACAAGAAATGGCTGCATGATGCCATTTCCGAATATATCGAGGAGGAAAAAGGCCACGAAGAATGGATTCTGAACGATATCGCCGCCGCAGGCGGTGACAAGGAAAAAGCCCGTGCTGCAACGCCCAATCTCGAAACACAAGTACTCGTTTCGTATAACTACGATTATATCGCGCGGAAAAACCCGGTTGGCTTTCTCGGCATGGTTTTTATGCTGGAAAGCACCTCGACACAGATCGCCAACACGGGCGCGGATGCGGTGATGAAAAAACTGAATTTGCCGAAATCTGCGTTCACCTATCTTTATTCGCATGGCGCGCTCGATATCGAACACCTGAAATTCTTCGAGCAGCTGGTGAACAAGGTCGATGCTCCTGCGGATCAGGCGGCGATTATCGAGGTTGCGCAAAACACATTCCGCCTGTTCGCGAATGTCATGCGCGCCATTCCGCATGAAAAGGCCCTCAAACATGCAGCTTAAGGGAAAAACGGTCTTCCTCACCGGCGGGACGGGCGGCATAGGCCGCCCCCTTTCCCGCCTGCTGCAAAATGCCGGCGCGCGGGTCATCATTCATGATCGTGCGCTGCATGGGGATCTGGCCGAGAAGATCGACGATATCTGCGCCGAACTTTCGCGCGACACCCCCGACATCCTGATCAACATGGCGGGATTCAACGCCTTCGATTATTGCGAAGATCAGGATATCGAGGGAATCGTCGCGCTGAACATGATGGTGCCCATGCGCCTTTGTCAGGCGGTGCTCAGAAATATGAAGGCACGCGGCAGCGGCCAGATCGTCAATATCGGATCGATGACAGCCCTGATTCCGCTGCCACACCTGACGGGATATGTCGCGGCCAAGGCCGGGCTGAAGGGTTTTTCCGATGCCCTGCGGCGGGAGCTCGGCGGTTCGGGCGTCAGCGTCACCCATATTGTGCCCCGCGCCGTCAAAACGGCGATGAACACAGGCGCCCGCGCCGAGATAAACGAGCGCACAGGCGTTCATTACGATGACCCGCAAGCCGTGGCCGCCCGCATCTTCAAGGCCATCATCAGGCAGGAGCGCGAAGTGCGCTTTGGCTGGCCGGAACGATTATTCGCCTTTCTGAATGCCAATGTACCGCTGGTCATCGACCGGGGCCTGCAAAAAAACAGGATCATCGGCGAACAGATTCTCGCTTCCATAAAGACTTCTAACCAAGGATAGACATCATGAAGAAACTCCTGCTTTTATCGACCGCGCTTATTGCATTCTCGCTCCCGGCTCTGGCCGAGGGTTACCAGACGCCGCAACAGACACAGGCGACAACGCCGCAGACGGCTCAGGACCCGATGATGGAGCAGATTTCCTATCTGCAGAACGAATGGGCGCGCATCAAGTATCAGGTATCCGGTCAGGAGAGCCAGCTGGCTGCCATCCGCAAGCTGGAAGAGCACGCCGCCAAAGTCACAGCCGCTTATAGCGGCAAGGCCGAGCCAAAAATCTGGGAAGCCATTATTCTGTCCACCGAGGCCGGTATCATCAAAGGCATGTCGGCCCTGCCCAAGGTGAAGCAGGCCAAGACGTTGCTCGAGCAGGCCGAAGCCATTGACACAAAGGCGCTGGATGGTTCGGCCCATACGTCCCTTGGGTCGCTTTATTATCAGGTCCCCGGCTGGCCTGTCGGTTTTGGCGACGATGACGAGGCCGAAAAACATTTGAAACAAGCCTTGCAGATCAATCCGACCGGGATCGATCCGAATTTCTTCTACGGCGACTTCCTGCTGCAGGATGACCGCTATGACGAGGCCAAAACCTATCTTGAACGCGCGCTTCAGGCCCCTGATCGCCCGGGCCGCGATGTCGCGGATACGGGCCGCCGTCAGGAAATCAAGGCTGCTCTTGCCAAAATCGCCGAAAAAATGAACAGTAAGGGACGGCAGTTTAACTGATCCCTGTGTAAGCAAGACGGCGGCAGAGGATCGAAAAAAGATTCTCTGCCGCTGCGCCGATGGATACGGCAGCAACAAGACCGTCACCCGGTTTTTGTAAAGGATGTCAGGGCAATTTCATGAAATGGATCGTTGTCATCGCCGCTCTTCTGGGGCTGTCCTCCGTGGTCATGGGCGCTGCCAGCGATCACCTGCTGGAGGGGCATGTATCGGCGCACGCCGCCGGGCAGATTGAAGTCGCGCTGCGTTACCACC
>JAMHVA010000238.1:0-3894 GCA_035904625.1 Alphaproteobacteria bacterium
GAATTGTTGCCCGGATTCCGGGCCGCTGATCCACCGCCACTGGCCTTCGACCGCGGCGTCACTGCCGCCAATCCATGCGTTGCCCGGGGCCAGCGCATTGACAAAATCGTTTTCCAGTTGTGAGGTGATGTTCGCCAGATGCCCGGTGACACCGGCAACGCCCGTCACCCCTGCGGGCTGCACCAGTGTTGCGTTTTGTGCGGCGGTGTTCGCTGTTGCCCAGTTCGCAGGGGCGCCGAGCCTGTAAAAACTCTGGCTGTCCGTTGAATAAACCACACCGGGATTGGCCGCCAGAATGGCGGCGATGTCGCTATCGCTCAAAGACGTGACGAGTGATGTATGTTCGCCTGAATATAATTCGATCTGGGCTTCATCCAGCAATGAATCCGCCTGATCGATCAGACGCAGAATGGCTTCTGCGCCGGTGGTTGCCGCCTTGATCGCGCCGATGCTGGTTGAAATATCATCCAGCAGGCGCATCAGGTCATTGGCCTTCTGCAACAGGGACCGCGAGATGAAAAAATTCGTCGGGTTATCGATGGCCGAATTCACGTCCTTGCCGGACGCCAGCCGCAGCTGGACCTTGTCGAGAAGGCCCTCTGTTTTTTTAATCGACTGCGCGATGGCGTTTTGAACGCCCGTCAGTACATTTCCTATTGTTCCAGCCATGTATGGCGCTAACCACGTTTTGTTTTACGGCCTTCAGTCGCGTGCTAAGGCCTTGCCTGATAAAGTTTTTTTGCAAGATACATGCCACCCGGGCTTCACGGGCGTGAACGTGCAGTCATTTACAGAATGATTGGAGTCGGCCACGCGGCTCTCTTCTACGGCTTTGATAAAGTTAGGGAATTTTTATGCGCGGGCCTACCGCACGGAACGGGATACGCGTAATCTGGGGCGCACATGATCTGGGGTGACAAGATGAATATGTTAAAAATTGCCGTATTCGGAGTGCTGGGACTGGCCAGTATGGGGCTCGCCCGTGAAATGGCGGCTTCCCATTTTGCGCCTGTTCCTCCGCTTGTGCCGTATCAGGAAATCTCCGGCACATTGCCCGATCCCTTGAATATCGATCTGTCATCGCTGCATACCGATTCAGAAGCGCGGAAGCGTGCCAGCATGTCGCTGACGGTGCTGCGCGCGCTCGAACAAAATCCGCAAGTGGTCGCAAGCGCTGCGGCAGACGGATACGCCCTGTCCGGAATGCGCTACACCAAGGCAGGCACCCTGACAAAAAAATCACTGACGCAGGATGCTGATCTTTTTGAATTATCCGATGCGGTTGTGCGTATCGATTATTCCAAGGGCGATCTGATCCGCAGCGCGGACTACAAAGTCAGTGCTGACTTCACGCTGTCAGCCGGAACGTGGGCGCTGGCCAGAATGTCGATGGAGTCGCGATGATGCGTTTTATGATCCTGTCACTGGCCAGTATGATCATCGGGGCTGTATGTGGCATTGCTTCGCTGTATTTTCCGGTGGCTGTGAAGGCCCCGGCCATACAATACGATATCAGCGAACGTCTGTCCCGCTGGAATGATCGCACGATCGCACCGATTGATAACTCCGCCGATGGCCGCATGCGGTTATGGTCCTTGTATGCGCTGGCCGACCTGCTCAGCTGGGATGCCGCCGATGACGGTGCCCGCATGGATGCCGCCATCGGGGCATATTTCATCAACGGCGATCCGTTTAAAACCATGATCCATGCTTACCGCCGCGACATACAGGCCGGCAGTATTATTCATTTCAATGCGCCCGGAAAACTGACCAAAATCACTTCGGATACCGGACAGAACGAATGGCTGTTTGAAACAACCGCTCTGATGGAACACACAAGCCGCCAATCCGGCAGCCGCGGGCGGAATATCTTCATTGTCGCAAAAATCATCTTCGACGATTTCGGCCCGCAATTCGAATCCATCGTCATTCAGGACCGCTAACCTGCTCAGCAGTCACAAATATTTTCGGTACGGCCTGTCTATTTATTGAAATTTCATGTAAGGTGGCGCGATCATGAAACCGCGCCTGACCAGTTATATCGACATCGAAAAGATGCCCGACAATCCGGTAATCCCGGATCGTCTGGGGGCTTTGTTCTGGCATTTCGTGCGTCAGGCCAAGGGGCCGTTTATCTGGTTGCTGGCCCTGAATGCGGCCTGTTCGGCGTTCAATGCCCTGATGGTCTATTATGTCGGCGTGATTATCGATGCGCTGTCATCGGGGGGCACGCCGTCGGACATTTTGCACGATCATCTCTGGCAACTGGCGGGATTTGTCATCTTCGGCCTGCTGCTGGCGCCGTTGACCGGGATCGGCGCGCAATACGTGCATAGTATTGTCGTGGTGCCGTTCTTTGGCAATTTGATCCGCCGTCAGTCGCACTGGTATGTGCTGCGCCATTCGTTGTCTTACTTCCAGAATGATTTCGCGGGTCGTATCGCCAACAAGGTCCAGCAAATGGGCCCGGCCATGCGCGATGTGATGACCCAGTTTATCGGCTCGGTCATGTATGTGTCGGTGTTTATCGTGACGACCACGATCATGCTGATGTCGGCGGACTGGGTTCTGGTCCTGCCGATGCTGGCATGGGTGGCGCTGTATGTGGCGATCCTGCGGGTCTTTATTCCGCGCGTACAGAAACGCTCGCTGCGCCTTTCGGAATCGCAAAGCCATATGGTCGGGCGTATCGTCGACAGCTACACCAATATCATGACGGTGAAATTGTTTGCGCGTCGCCAGTACGAGGATGATTTCGTGCTCGGCTCGCTGCATCGCCATTCGGGCCGTATTCTGGATAAAAACGTCCAGATTTTCTTGATGACCTCGACCTTAAGTATCGCCAACAGCATCATGATCGGCGTCATTTTCCTGATGTCGCTGTGGTTGTGGACGCAAGGGACGATTACGCCCGGCGCGGTCGCCATGATCCTGCCGCTGGTGATTCAGGTGCACCACCAGATGCACTGGATCATGTGGGAACTGACCGGGATTTTCGAATGGATCGGCACCGCGCAGGAAAGCATGCAGGCAATTTCCAAGCCGCATCGCGTAACTGATGAAACGCAGGCGCAGCCGCTGGATATCAAAACGGGCGCGATCCGTTTTGATAACGTGTCGTTCCATTACGGCAAACAAAGCGGGGTGATCGATAACCTGAACCTTGATATTCCGGGCGGGCAGAAGGTCGGTCTGGTCGGCCATAGCGGTGCCGGGAAAAGCACGGTCGCCAACCTGCTGCTGCGCTTCTACGATCTTGAGGGCGGACGTATCCTGATCGATAATCAGGATATCGCTGGCTGCACGCAGGACACATTACGCGCCAATATCTCAATGGTGACGCAGGATACATCGCTTCTGCACCGTTCGATCATCGAAAATATTCGCTATGGCCGCCCCCATGCGACGCGTGAAGAAGTGATCGAGGCCGCCCGCAAGGCGCAGGCGCATGAATTTATCCTGACGCTGGAGGATGAGCGTGGCCGCAAGGGTTACGATGCCCATGTGGGGGAACGCGGCGTCAAACTATCGGGCGGTCAGCGCCAGCGGATCGCGATTGCCCGCATTATCCTGAAAGATGCACCGATCCTGATTCTGGATGAAGCGACCTCGGCGCTGGATTCGGAAGTCGAAACCTATATCCAGCAGCAACTGGCGACGCTGATGCAGGGTAAGACCGTGATTGCGATTGCACACCGCCTGTCCACCATCGCCCGCATGGATCGCCTGATCGTGATGGATCATGGCGCGATCATCGAAGATGGCTCTCATGCTGAACTGGTGAAAAAAGGCGGCCACTATGCCCGCCTGTGGTCGCTGCAATCCGGCGGCTTCCTGCCGGAATAGCTACAGGCGATATCTCGGGAAAGCGAACTTCTGTCGCTGCTGAGGTTC
>JAMHVA010000239.1:0-1581 GCA_035904625.1 Alphaproteobacteria bacterium
CCTATGCCTCGGCCACAGGCCTTGTAAGAACGGCACGGTCGCTCCTTGCCAGGCAATGCAATCCCAGCCCGCTCCGGGAGATAACTTCTCAGGAAATGACTTCGAAACGAATCTTCGAGTTGGCTGCGACGGGAGATGCTCTTGCGCTGGAAGCTTTCGATCAGACCGCGCGGATTCTGGGCATGAAGCTGGCCGACGCCGTTGCCCACTTAAGCCCGGAAGCGATCTTTCTGGCCGGAGGGCTGGCTGCAGCCGGGGATCTCCTTTTAAAGCCGACCGAGCAGTATATGAACACTTTTCTGTTTCGTGCTTTTCGGGGCACGGTGAAGGTGATGCCGTCCGGAATGCAGCCGGGCGAGAGCGCCATTCTGGGGGCGGCGGCGCTGATCTGGAATGAGCTTGCATCATGAAAACAGCTGGACCATTAACACGGGGTGACGTATGAAAAATTCTCTTGAACTCGGTTTGATCGGCAACTGCCGCATCGGTGCGTTGATTGACGAGCGCGGCGAAATTGTCTGGAGTTGTTTGCCCCGGTTCGACGGTGACCCGGTATTCTGTTCTTTGCTTCGTGAACATGCCGACGGCGAAGGCGCCGGCTATTGCACCATAGAGCTCCTGGATCAAACATCCTCAGAGCAATTCTATCTGCCCAATACGGCCGTTCTGGTTACCCGTCTGAAAGATAAACGCGGCGCAGTCATCGAAGTGACGGATTTTGCGCCCCGCTTTCATCAATATGGCCGCACGTTCATGCCCATGATGATGATCCGTCAGATCCGTCGTTTGAGTGGTAACCCGCGCATTTGCGTGCGCGTACGCCCCCTGTGCGAATATGGCGGCCAGAGTTGTACGATCACCCACGGAAGCCATCATATCCGATATGTTGCGCCATCCTGGATTCTTCGTCTGACCACCGACATATCCGTGACTGCGGTGCTCCAGGAACTCCCTTTTTTCCTCGAAACCACAGCCACGATTATCCTGGGGCCGGATGAAACCATTCCGGATGCCATCGGCGAACTTTCCCGCCGTTTCCTGGATGAAACCATCGCCAGCTGGCGTACCTGGGTCAGAGACCTGTCTATTCCCTTCGAGTGGCAGGAAGAAGTCATCCGCGCGGCCATTACTCTGAAGCTGAATACCTTCCAGGACACGGGCGCCATCATCGCGGCCATGACGACATCCATCCCCGAAGCGCCCGATTCCGGTCGCAACTGGGATTACCGTTATTGCTGGTTGAGGGATTCTTACTTTGTTGTGAATGCGTTAAACCGTCTCAGTACAACGAACACCATGGAACGATATTTAAACTATCTGATCAATGTGGTTGCCGGAACGCCCAATGGTCGTATCCAGCCTGTTTATGGGATCGACGGCAGGGCAAAATTAAATGAGTGTGAAATTATCAGCCTGCCCGGCTACCGGGGAATGGGTCCTGTCCGGACAGGGAATCAGGCCTGCGAGCAGATTCAGCATGACGTTTATGGTTCTGCCATTCTGGCTGTAGCCCACGTATTCTTTGACCATAGGCTCGCACACCGTGGAGGTGCCGCGCTCTTCACACGACTGGAACCGCTG
>JAMHVA010000240.1:0-2282 GCA_035904625.1 Alphaproteobacteria bacterium
ACGGCCACGGCAACAGACAGCGCTGTCGTACAGAACAACCGCGCGCAACGGTACATACGGCCATGCGCCCGTGCTGTGTATGAGAATGCAAGCTCGCTCTGTTCTGTCATATTAAGATTGTCCATAGATATGGTTAAAGAGGGGGTTAAACAAAAGGGTGGCAAACCGAATCAGGTTTACCGGATATACCCAAATTTATACCATAAAGTGTAGGGTAAACAACAGAGAGCTTCGATAACCAGACCGTCCCGGCCCTAGCGATCATCCGAAATTTTGAGACCCGAGGTATTGATGGAACGCAAAACTTCCTTCGCTCCGCCCTCTCCCAGCTTGATCTGCTGAATGCGAATTTTCAGATCCCCCGGCTGATCAGCCTGAGACAGGGCCATCTCTTCGGTAATCAGACCCTCTTTATAGAGACGGATCAAAGACTGATCAAAACTGCACATGCCCAGTTGATTGTTCTGCTCCATAACATCCTTGATCTTGGAGATCTCGCCCTTGTGAATCAACTCCCGGACAAGGCCCTGATTCAACATAATCTCTATGGCCAGCGCCATCCCGCCCTTAACTGAGGGAACAAGGCGCTGGGAAATAATCCCCTTCAGGTTATTCGAAAGGTTCATGCGAATTTGCGCCGCATAATCCTCGGGGAACAAATTCACAATTCTTTCAATCGATTGAGAGGCATTGTTCGTATGAAGCGTTGCGAGGCATAGGTGCCCCGTATCAGCGGCCATCAGCGCCTGCTCCATCACCGTGCGATCCCTGATCTCGCCCACAAGAATAACATCCGGCCTTTGCCTGAGAACATTCTTTAAGGCTACAGAGTAAGACTCTGTATCTACACCAACTTCTCTCTGAGTGATGACAGATTTTTTATGCTCGTGGAAATACTCGATCGGATCTTCGATCGTAACGATATGCCCCTCTTCATGGGCATTTCGATAGTCGATCATCGACGCCAGCGTGGTTGACTTACCTGACCCGGTCATCCCTGTTACCAGAATCAGGCCGCGCTTTTCCAGCGAGAGGCGCTCCAATACGGCAGGCAGCCTCAACTCTGTGAATGTCGGAATTTTGGAAACGATGCGCCGCAGGACAAGCGCCGGGAACTGGCGCTGACGCAAACAGTTCACACGAAAACGGCCAAACCGCCCCACGTCCAGAGACGTATTCAGTTCCATATGCGTTTCGAAATCGCGGCGCTGTCTATTTGTCAGAATAGACGCGATGATTTCATTCACCTCGTCAATGGTTAAAGGCTCAGGACGGACATGTTCCAACATCCCCTCAATACGCAATGATGGCGGGAACCCTACGGTCAAATAGAGGTCGCTGGCCTGACGCTCGTTCATAGCCTGAAAGTATCGCAGGACCATAGGCGCACTGCTCAAAATGAGTACTCCCCTTCATCAGTCTTGCTAGCGCCGCCGCGTGCGGGTTGCTGGCCGCGGGGCGTCGCTTTCTGCAGGCCCATATCCCAGGCCTCTTCATCTTCCGGATCGTCTTCTTCATCTGTTGTCTTGAGCAGGGCACGGCGCGCTTCGGCACGATCCACAATTCCTGCTTCCATCAACGATTTAATCGCATCTTCCATCGTGATCATGCCGTAACGGGCACCCGTCTGGATCATGGAATACATCTGGGCGATCTGGTTTTCACGGATCAGGTTACGGACCGCATTGGTGCCCACAAGAATTTCAAACGCGCCCACGCGACCGCCGCCCTCTGCCTTTTTCAGCAGGGTCTGCGATACAACGCCCTGAAGCGAGCTTGCCAGCATCGCCCGGACCATCTCTTTATCGCCGGTGGGGAAAACGTCGATAATACGGTCAATCGTTTTGGCGGCCGTATTCGAGTGAAGCGTTCCAAACACCAAGTGACCTGTTTCAGCAGCCGTGAGTGCCAGAGAAATCGTTTCATGGTCACGCATCTCACCGACGAGAACAACGTCCGGGTCTTCGCGAAGTGCCGATTTCAGCGCACGGGAGAACGATTTGGTATCCGTTCCCAGTTCGCGGTGATTGACGAGACTTTTCTTTGACGTATGAAAAAATTCAACAGGATCTTCGACCGTAATAATATGACGGGCCTCGGTTTCGTTGATGTAATTGATCAGCGATGCCAGCGTCGTCGACTTACCCGAACCTGTCGGCCCGGTGACAAGCACCAGCCCCTTCTCCAATTCGGCAAAGCGTCGCATGACCTTGGGAAGGTCAAGTTCTTCAATTGTCGGGATCAATGACGGAATGCTACGGAAGACCGCAGCGGTCCCTGTT
>JAMHVA010000241.1:0-11225 GCA_035904625.1 Alphaproteobacteria bacterium
CGGCAGTTTTCAGGGCTGTTTGTGACATACCCTGAATTTACGATAATAGATGGGAAGGGAAAAGGCCGGAATTCGGCTTTTCCCTTGGAAATTTGGGGTTAGCGCGTGCCCGTGGAGCCAAATCCACCCGCACCGCGTGATGTTTCATCCAGCGATTCAACGATATCCCATGCAACGGTGCTGTGGCGGGCGATCACCATCTGGGCGATCCGCATGCCGCGTTCAATGGTAAACGGCTCGGTTCCCAGATTGGCAAGGATCACTTTGATTTCACCGCGATAATCGGCATCAACCGTGCCGGGGCTGTTCAGAACGGTGACGCCGTTCTTCAGTGCCAGACCGGAACGCGGGCGCACTTGCGCTTCAAATCCGGCAGGCAGGGCAATTGATAAACCGGTTGGCACAAGGATGCGCGCACCCGGTGTCAGCGTCAGCGGCACATCGACAGCCGCGCACAGATCCATCCCGGCGGACTGTTCGGTGGCATAAGCGGGCAGGGGAATGCCTTCAGCATGAGGAAGTGTTGTCAATGCGACTTTGATATGATCCATGGCTATCTCCTGCTTCTTTAAAAACCGTAGGCCCCGCTGTGCTCAGCGAGGCCTACTGTAGACAATTCCTCGGCAATGTCGAGGTGGCTCTTAGTGAGCGTTACCGTCTGTTGCTTCGTGAGCGGCATCAGCAGCGTCTTTGGCTTCTGTCGCAGCGGCACCAGCATCTTTAGCAGCGTCAACAGCTGTTTCTGCAGCCGAGTCAGCAGCAGCAGCGGCATCTGTTGCTACAGCGGCGGCATCAGCAGCGCCTTCAGCTTTGACAGCAGCTTTGGCAGCAAGGCACTCAGCAGCGGCTTTTTGTGCTTTCTCAGCGTCAACTGTGCCCATGGCTGCCGTTGCGGCGGCTTCCAGAACGCTGCAATCAGGAGCGGGAACGGGAGCCGGTGCAATTTCTGTGGTTGTCGTTACAACGTCCGTTGTCGTCGTCGTCACTGTTCCATCAGGAGCCACTTCCGTTGTTGTGGCAACTGGTGCGTCTGTTGTTTCAACAGCAACCGCAGCAGCATCAGCCGGAGCCGAAGCTTCAGCAATAATGATGCTTTCGTCTGTGACTTCACCCGCAGCCGGAGCAATCATCGCAACTGTACCGGCATCGTTTTTGGTGCTGAAAAAATTGTCATACACGAGGTATGCACCAGCCAGACCGGCAACCATAACGGCGATAGCGGGTGTGATATTGCGAAGAACGTTATTCATCTTTGTATAATCCCTAGTTCACGGAACAGTAACGAAAGCCCAACCCCGGACTCCCCTGAGTTGTTTTCTATAAAAGCATTACGGAGAAATCGTGACAAAAGCAATGGCTTGCCCCCTGTAAATCCAAGGTTTTTTTGAAAACCTGTGGATGAATCAGGCTTTCCATCCCTGATGGATGGCGGCAACGCCGAAGCTTAGGTTTGTAAACCTGACCCCGTTGAAGCCGACAGCGTTCATCCGGCGGGCCAATTCGCGCTGCGGCGGAAATTTTCTAATACTTTCAACGAGATACTGATAGCTGTCGCGGTCTTTCGCAACCAACTGCCCCATGCGTGGAATAAACAAGTCTGAGTAAACGTCATAGACTTTGGACAAAAGCGGATCTTCCACCCGGCTGAACTCAAGGCAGAAAAAGCGTCCGCCGGGCTTCAGCACGCGGTAGGCGTCAGCCAGCGCATGGTCGATCCGGGTCACGTTCCGCAGGCCAAAAGCAATCGTATAAACATCGACGCTGTTATCCGGGACAGGCAGACGTTCGGCGTCGCCTGTCACCCATTCAAAATCACTGACCCATCCCTTGTTCAGGGCGCGGTCACGGCCAACACGCAGCATTTCGGGATTGATATCGCATACGGTGATCCGTGCATCCGGGCCTGTCGCCTTGCGGATGCGGAATGCAATATCACCCGTGCCACCGGCAACATCCAGATAATCAAGGCCAGCGCGGGGGCGGATCATGCGGATCAGACGATCTTTCCAGATGCGGTGAACGCCGCCGGACATGACATCGTTCATAATGTCATAGTTGTCGGCCACGGAATCAAAGACTTCACGCACCAGTCCGGCCTTGTCGTCGGCTTTGACGCGACGCGTACCGAACCATTCGCTTTCGGGATTGAGTTGCTGCTTCATGGGGCGGACAATAGCAGGACTGCCGCCATCAAGAAAGTCTTATCCAACGACCAGCTTCAGGTCCCGGCGTACTTGATCGCGTGGCGGCAGGAAGTTGATTTTGGCCCAGCTGTCGCCTGATGCGTTCAAAATCTTGATCATCTCGTTCAGGCTGGGGCCGGCGCGGCGGTGCAGCGGATTTTCCCAGTCGGTGCGCTGGAAATCAAAATGCAGGCACATTTCTGAAGGCCGGCCAGAATCGAAGAAGCGGAAGCGAGCCAGCGTTTCGTCGTACCAGTCCATTGAGGCCTCGGAGTCCCGGTAACGCCCGGTGACTTTCAACTGGATCGGGTCGGGCAGTTGCTCTTCAGAAAGCTGGAGGGCACCGCGCCGGAACAGGGGGTCCTGCGTATCGCGAAAGAACGTCAGATAGCGGGCGATATCCATCGGCCAGTATGCTTTAACCGCAATTCCCGTATTTTTCGGCGTGACAACCGAAACCGTGGTTTTACCAAGGTCTGTCGTGTAACCGGGGGCTTTGCCGTTGAAGATATCCGTCAAGTAGCGGGCTTCGGCGATTTCCATTGATCTCTCCCTGAATGCTTTTTTCAGATTATTACAGGGCCTTGTCAGGACTATGCAAGTATCTTTATTCTGGGCGCAAGGCAGGCAAAATTATGAAATTGATCAAGGCGATGGCGACAGTGGGCGGGCTGACCGGGGTTTCCCGGGTTGTCGGTTTTGTTCGCGACCTCATGACGGCCTATTTTCTGGGGGCGGGGCCTGTCGCCGATGCCTTTGTTGTGGCACTGAAATTGCCGAATTTTTTTCGCCATGTGACGGCGGAGGGCGCTTTCAGCGTCTCCTTCGTACCCCTTTATTCCGAAACCCTGCAAAAGGAGGGGGAGGACGAAGCCGGAAAATTCGCCGGGCAGGCCTTTATGACGATGGCGATGGCCCTGATGATTTTTACATTGACCGTGATGGCGGCGATGCCATGGGTGATTTATGCGATTGCCCCGGGGTTTGAGGCCGGAACGGAACAATATGATCTGGCCGTCAGCATGTCGCAGATCACATTTCCATACCTGTTATTGATGTCGCTGGCCGCGCTTGTGGGCGGGATGCTGAATGCACATGATAAATTTGGTCCGTTCGCAGCAGCATCTATTTTCTTCAATATCTGCCAGATCGGTTTCATGCTGATCGCCGACCAGTTTCTGACCGTCGGACATGCGCTGTCATGGGCGGTGACAATATCTGGTGTGATCCAGTTGGGCTGGCTGTGCTGGTATCTGCGTAAGTATAAAATAAAATTGCCGCTGATCCGGCCACGCATGACCGATAAAGTGCGGCGCTTGTTCAAATTGATGGGGCCGGGCGTTCTGGGGGCGGGGATCATCCACGTCAATCTGTTTGCCGATATCATGATTGCGTCATTCCTGGCCGCAGGCAGCATTTCGGCGCTTTATTATGCCGATCGTCTTTTCCAGTTGCCGCTGGGCGTAGTGGGGATTGCTGTCGGTACGGCGCTGCTGCCGATGCTGAGTAAGTCTCTGGCTGCCGGGGAAAAAGAAGAGGCACGCGACCTGTTCAATCGCGCGCTTGAATACTGCCTGTTCTTTACCATGCCAGCTGCTGTAGCCCTGACATTTGTGACGCATGATATCATGACCGTGCTGTTTGAACGTGGTGAGTTCACGGCTGAAGATACAGCCCGTGCCGCGCCTGCGCTCGCATGCCTTGCCATCGGTCTTCCGGCCTATGTTGGGGTCAAGATATTCTCATCCGCTTACTGGTCGCAGCAGGATACGAAAACGCCGGTTAAGATTGCGGCGACGATGGCCATCGCGAATATCGTTGTTGCCTTGATATTGACCCGCTTTATGGGTGTTGCCGGGATTGCGCTCGCAACAGGCCTTGCGGGATGGGTTCAATGTTATTTCCTGTGGCGCGGGCTGCGTCGCAACGACGCCACGACGTTTGACGCGCGGCTGATCCGCACGGTCCCGCGGATTGTTGCATGTTCGCTGATCATGGGCGGCTGCCTGTTGCTGATGGCGTGGGCCATGCGTCCATGGTTTGATGGAGACTTTGGTTTTCAGGTATTGGCATTAACCATACTTGTCGCTGGCGGAGGGATCATTTACTTCGTCAGCGCTCATACTTTTGGAGTTTTCCGTTTTGGCGATCTTAAAAAATATTTCGTCAGGCGCCGTAAACCTGCCGCTGTGGAGGCCACGACCTCACAGGAAAACGATCTCTAAACGCTGGACTTGGGCAGGTGAACATGGCTATAGTGCCGGGGCTGAAGGATATTCGATATGACCGCTGATTTTTCTCATACTTGGCTCTGGCGACGCTCATAAAACGGGCGCGTGAAGCCGCGCCGTCGCTGCCGAGGCAGCATCCCTGACTTCAGTATTACCAGGATTATTCAAAAAGAGAGAACGAAGATGGCAAAGAAACGCATCTTTTCCGGCATGCAGCCAACGAACAATTTGCACCTTGGAAACTATCTGGGGGCCTTGAAAAATTGGGTCGATCTGCAAAATCAGGGTGATGAATGCATATTCTGTGTCGTTGATTTACACGCGATCACAATGCCGCAGGAACCGGAGAAGCTGGCGCAGTCCACGCGGGAGATCGCGGCGGCTTATATCGCTGCCGGTATTGATCCGTCCAGGGCGATCATATTCCCGCAATCAGCGGTGGCTGCGCATTCGCAACTGATGTGGTTGCTGGCGACGATGACCCAGATGGGCAAACTGGAACGCATGACGCAGTTCAAGGATAAGGCTGGCAAAAACAGCGAGCGCGCAGGATTGGGCCTGTTCTCATACCCGGTGCTGATGGCCGCTGATATTCTGGCGTATAAAGCTACACATGTGCCGGTCGGCGAGGACCAGAAGCAACATCTTGAACTGGCCCGCGAAATCGCATCGACGTTTAATACCCGTTACAAGGTTGATCATTTCCCGCAGCCGGAACCGCAAATTCTGGGCGAGGCCACACGCGTAATGTCGCTGAAAGACGGCACCAAGAAGATGAGTAAATCCGATGAGTCTGACAACTCGCGGATCAACCTGACTGACAGCGCGGAAACGATTGCGGGCAAAATCCGGAAAGCGCAGACCGATGCTGCGCCGTTACCGGAAAGTGTCGAAGGGCTGAAGGACCGCGCGGGGGCCGATAATCTCGTGACCATTTACGCGGCGCTCAGCGGTCGCAGCCGTGCCGATGTCCTGAAGGAATTTGGCGGTCAGCAATGGTCGGTATTCAAACCGGCGCTGGCTGATGTGGCTGTCAGGCATCTGTCGCCGATCACCGAACGGATGAGTGACCTGCTGGCCCATCCGGAGAAGATTGATCGCATCCTGAAAGATGGTGCCGAACAGGCAGATATTATCGCCAGACCGATCCTGCGGGAAACGATGGATATTATGGGGTTCTGGAAAGGCTGATCCCTGCCACAGCGATTATTCGCATTTCGGGTTGAGGAGATGCGAATGAAATCCTTCGAATTCCCGCATGCGCACACGCTGGACCCACGGCGTCACGACGGGTGCGGAAAAATCGATCAGGTCTAGGCTGTTGTGATCGTGCAACGGGTCCCCACGATGCACCATGGCATAGGATTGGCCGGAAACCAGCATTTCCGGGTCTTGGCCGTCTTTGGGCTGATGACGCCGAAGTTCGTCATACAAAGATAATTTAATCACGGTCTTATGAAGTTTTCCGACGCTTTCCTTCAGGCTGTCGGCCGTCATTTCAAGGCGGAGGGGAATAAACCGGGCGCGCCGAACATTGTCGTATGTGTCATTATCGGAGGGCCCCATCAGATGCGTCAGTATCAGACCGATATGGGATTTCATGTCCGGTTGCAGGAAATACATGCAGGGCAGGGCGCTGATATATTTGCTGCCGTTCTGGATGGTTTCCAGACCGCCGAAATGGGCGTCAAGCCATGCCGCGCGTGCTGAATGCCCCAGTACGCCGGGCAGGTGACGATGTTCCCTGTTAAAATAGGCGCTGAGGACGTTTTGACCGGGTGCTTCTTTCATAGTCGCGTTATTAACATAATAATAAATCAAAGGTCAAATTTTTATTGAATTTCCAGTCCTTGGCGAAAAATGCCGGATGTAAACAAGTCGTTTGCCTTTTATCCGTTAAGATAGCAAAATGAACGAGTTGGGGATTCTTATAATGCTTAGGAAAACGTCTATGCGCCTATTACTGACAGCCGCCATGGCCTTCTCTCTTCTGGCAGGCTCGGCCACAATCGCTAAAGCCGACTATTTCGTCTGGGAAGATCCGAAGACGGGGATGTCGCTGTCATTTCCCGATACATGGGATATCACGAATAATCAGGACCCCGGCGATGTTGTAACCGTGGCCGCGCCTTCAGGGCGTGCGAATGCGATTTGCCGCATCAGCAGCCATGAAGACAAACGCTATGCGATCTTTCCGCCGCGCTTTGGCGAGTCTGTTCAGCGTATCGAATACAGTGTCAGTTTCTGGGATCAGTATCTGCGTGAGTACAAGCAACCCGAACTATACAGCCTTCAGGACGCGACCGGCATGGGCCGTGGCTGGGCAAGCTTCGCCGAAGCCGGATATGTAGGGTCGGTTCCCTATCCGGAAATGGAACGCCGCTCCGTCTTGTTTGCATCGCTCTATAACAACCGTGTCTATATCCTTGATTGCTCAAGCCACAAGGATGCTTTCGATCAATGGAAGGGGCCGTTCCTCAGCATTGCCAAATCAATCGACTTTAAAAAGGCAAACCATGAGCTGCTGACAGGTCACTATCGCAATTTCATGAATGACCCGCGTATGCTTCTTCAGGGACCGAACGGCGATTATGTCGTTTCCTATTAATACGGTTCTTGCACCACGATAACGGTCTGAGGCATTCTTGAAACAAGGAATGCCTCTTTCCTTTCAAGGCTCTGTCTATGTTGATGTATCTGCCCATCGCTGAAATGGCTGTTTCTCCCGGCACGATCCTGATGCTGGGTGTGCTGGTGGGCTGCCTGTCAGGAATTTTCGGCGTGGGCGGCGGCTTTCTCGCGACGCCGTTCTTGATGTTCATGGGGGTTCCGCCAGCGATTGCGGTGGGAACACAAGCGAACCAGTTAGTCTCTACTAGCATTTCCGGTGTTCTTGGTTACTGGCGGCAGGGGCAGGTTGATGTGAAGCTGGCGGGTGTCATGCTGTGCGGCAGCCTTGTAGGAACATTGATCGGCACAATCCTTTTTAGATTGTTGCAATATATCGGACAGATCAATCTGGTTATTCCGATCCTGTATGTCGCACTTCTGGGCGTCATGGGGGGCTTAATGTTATTCGAGGGAATCCGCACCGCCCTCCGGCGCGGCATCGCCAGCGACAGCATATTGCGCCCGTGGCATGATCGTGGCTTCTTCAAATCGCTTCCTTATAAAATTAGCTTTCCGCGTTCACAACTGCATATCAGCGCTTTACTGCCCGTGGGGATCGGTTTTCTGGGTGGGTTGCTTGTTGCGGTTATGGGGATTGGCGGCGGTTTCCTGATGGTGCCGTTGATGATTTATGTCCTTGGTATGCCGACATTGCTGGTCGCCGGGACATCTTTATTACAAATCCTTGTGACGACGATCATCGCGACGATGCTGCACGCAACGGCCAACAATACGGTTGATATCGTGCTGGCGGCTTTGCTGATCGCGGGCGGAATTGTCGGGGTCGAGATCGGTGTGCGGATCGGCAGGCGGCTGAATGCCGTATACGCCCGGATCGTTCTCGCGCTGTTGCTGCTGGCTGTCGCATTCCAGATCGGGCTGGGATTGTTTATCGAGCCGTCCGAACTTTATGAAACATCATTGAGGTAGCAGCATGATACGGTTCTTCCTCATCGTTTGTCTTCTTCTTGCGCCCTCGGTCGTGATGGCCCAGACCGCCGTCACGGGGCGCAGCCTGTCCGTCAATCTGGCCGCCGATCACGTTGATATCAGTCTGGGGTTTAATGGGGCCGACCTGTCGCTGTTCGGCGTTAAGAACAAGCCCGGTGATATGGCGATTATCGTACGCGGGCCCGAGCAGACAGTCGTTGTCCGTCGGAAAAACAAGGCGCTGGGAATATGGATGAATACCCAGTCTGTCGAATTCCTGAATGTCCCTGTATATTATGATCTGGCCGTCAGCGTGCCTGAAAATGAATTGGCGCCGATGGATATCCTGAAGAAAAACAGGATTGGGCTGGACGCCCTCGATCTAGGCGTCGAAAAGAACGAAAACGAAGAAACCCTTGATAATTTCCGCGAAGCCCTGATCCGTAATCAGCAAGAAGGCGGGCATTTTCCGCTAACGCCGAAACCGGTCACCTTTATCAGTGACGATTTTTTCCGGGCGGATTTTCATGTGCCTGCCGATGTTCCAACCGGCACTTATTTGATCGAAACGATCCTGTTCCAAAACGGCAAGGTTATCGATCGTCGTGAAACCCGGCTCCGTGTAGCTCAGGTGGGTTTCAGTGCGCGCTTGTATCGTTTTGCTTATGACAGTTCATTTGTTTATGGGCTGGCGGCCGTTTTCATGGCGATGTTGTCGGGGGCAGGGGCGCACCTTCTGTTCCGCAGGCATGCACTCTAGATCATGACTGACTGGCGCACATACCGTTTCATGTTCTGGACGCTGGTTTTCGCGGCACTGAGCGCTGTGCCATTTTATGCATGGATTTATGATGAATCGTGGGGGTGGGCACGTGGGTTTCCACTCAGCTGGATGGCAGCGGGCATGACGGCTTTCATCACCTTCTTTCATGAAATTGGTCATACAATATTTGGCTGGTTCTATGGCTATGTCACGCTGCCGGCCTTTGATTTCCAGCATGGCGGCGGCATGGCGTGGATGATGACAGACCAGCTATTGCCGCTGCAGCTCTGCCTTTATGGCCTGCTGATATATGCCATTTATTGCGCGCGTGAATATCGCGGGGTCCGGATCATGCTGGGGCTGTTGATATTGTTTCATATGGCAACGGCCTACACGCCATTTCATATGACGGTGATCGATTTCATGGGGCCGGGGTTCGTTATTATCACGGCGTCATTCTTTCTGTACCGAGCGTGGTTTGATCTGGCACCGCGTGGTGCGCTGGAACGCTTCCTGAACGGATATTTCGGATTTGCCATGGTGATCTATACGCTGGTGGATGGCTGGGCATTGATCCACAGCAAGGCCGCACGACTGGTCTATTATGAACAAAAAGGGCAGCATGGATTTGGCGATTTCGACAAAATTGCCAATGCCTTGCATGCCGGGTTTGAATCTGTGGTCTGGGTGTGGCTGGCGCTCGCGGTTCTGGGGCTTTTGCTGCCGTGGCTGGCCTTTTGCATGGATCGCTCGCGGATTTAGGCCGTTCCGAGCCTGATTTCTTGATTTTTCCGGGCGAGCGGATTATCTCTTTGGCAGGAGATTATTATGTTCATCCAGACAGAAGCGACCCCCAATCCTGCGACCATCAAATTCATTCCCGGACAGGTCGTCATGACCAAAGGGAATGCCGAGTTCCGTGATGCGGCGGATACGGCGCGTTCGCCGTTGGCGACCCGGTTGTTCCGGATTGATGGTGTGTCATCAGTGTTTCTGGCAGGGGATTTTGTTTCCGTTACCCGCGATGCGGGCAGCGACTGGTCATTTTTGAAGCCGCAGGTTCTGGCCGCGATCATGGAACACTACTTAAGCGGCCTTCCTGTCATGGAAGGATCGAATGATGAGGCTGATAACGGGCTTGAATCTGAAATCGTGATGCAGATCCGTGAATTGATGGATACGCGTGTGCGCCCGGCTGTGGCCCGCGATGGCGGTGATATAGAATTTGTAAAATTTGAAGACGGTATCGTCTGGCTCCGGATGAAGGGGGCTTGTTCCGGGTGCCCGAGTTCGACTGCAACGCTGAAAATGGGGATCGAGAATATGCTGAAGCATTTTATCCCTGAGGTAAAATCAGTCGAACCTTATACTGACTATTGATCCTTATTCTACGCTCAGGCCGATATCTTCGGATGCGTCGGTATCTGATGTTTCCGTATCGGACGCCGGTTCATATTCTGGATATTTTATGGGCATGGTCAGCATCATGCCAAACCAGCGCCATCGCGGCTGTTCCCGTGTCTCGTCCATGGGGCCCGGCATCGTGCAATTGATACGGCCACGTTCGTCTTCGAATGGCTTCTCCAGACGGATCTCAACACGGTTTCCGGCAATGATTTGAAGATTGGTTTTCTCTGCCGCCGATGAAAAACAGGACATTGCATTGATCTGGTTCTTCAGGGCGGGATCAACAGTAAACCCGATCTCCGGCGTGGTGTCGTGAATGTATGGATCGCGGGGAGAAATGTCCTGAACCGGCAGGGGCAGGGCCAGCGCGGTCAACTGGAAGCGGTCCAGATCGCCGTAAGATCCCGTCATTGAAAAACGGGGCAGCATGAACAGATCGGCCCCGGCGTAAGCAACGCCGGATTGCTGACCAAATGCGGCTTTAAAACCCTGACGTTCGACAAGGGCGCTATACTCGGCGCTGGCTTCACCGAACGGATAGGCGAAGAATGATGCTTCTCGACCCAGTTCCTCACGGTATCGTGACAGCGCCTTGTTGAGCTGGCGTGCAACTTCAGTCTT
This sequence comes from Alphaproteobacteria bacterium, assembly GCA_035904625.1. Taxonomy (GTDB): domain Bacteria; phylum Pseudomonadota; class Alphaproteobacteria; order Micavibrionales; family Micavibrionaceae; genus Micavibrio_C. The sequence continues at coordinate 10,806 of JAMHVA010000241.1, forward strand.
ATCCTTGTCATAAAGTCTTTGATAGGAAGAAGGATGTAATCCAATCGTCACCAGATTATTTCGGCCCAGTTTGCGTACATCATCCCATGTCAGTGAACCCCGGGTGGGATTGTCCAGCGCGTCTGTTGATATGAAGACGGTAAAGGGAAATTCCTGTTTCAACAGAAGCGGGGCGGCATAATCCAGCGTCGCTTTATGGCCGCCATCAAACGTAATCGCGACGGCAGGATCGGGTATCTTGTTACCAGTTTTAAGATCGGTGACAATCTCTTCGAGAGAGAGAACATGGTAATTTCCGCTCTTGAGCTCTTCCAGATGAGAAATGAATTTCTCACGCGACAGGTTCGCCGGCGGATTCATGTCGTCGCCAATGTGATGATACGTAAAGATGACGGCTGATTGCAGATCCTGGGGAATGGA
>JAMHVA010000242.1:0-2515 GCA_035904625.1 Alphaproteobacteria bacterium
TTCACGACGCCGGAAAATTCCTTGCCCCTGAACGACGATGTCAGTGTCACGCCGGTGAATGTCGCCCCTTTGTATTCAAGAGCCTTGGCATCGATATCGGCCTTCATCACCATGTCCATCGGCAATGATACCGTCGACGGTATAAAACCCTGATCGGTCCGCGCGCTTCCGGACGGCAGAAGACCATCGAGCACGACGGGTTTCTCCGACTTCAGCGTTAACGCGAGATCCAGCGGCTTGCCTGTCTCGCCCTTATCGAAGTTCAGTAACGTCAGGCTGGCGGCAGCTTCCGCACCCGCCACATTCAGCAAGGCATTCTTGTACTCGATAGTTCCGGGTTTGAATGTCAGCAAGCCCGTCGCCGATACGGATTTGGCAAGCGATGGATTATCCTTACCTGTTACAATCTTGAGGGCGTCGGAAAGGTTGGATGATTTCAACCCGGCCTCCCCCTGTAACTCAAATACTGGCTGACGCGCGAAGACACCGGAGAACGTCAGAGCCGTCGAACCATCGGCCAGCGTAATTTCAACCTGCGCCGATGTCGCGGCTTTATCCGACATCTTGCCGGTCTTGGCCACAACCTTGACAGGCTGGTTCAGATACATCATCTGGCCTGATGCGTTGTACGGTCCCATCAGGCTGTCGGCTTTCACATCGATGTCAATTTTATCCAGCGACGTTTTCGATGAGGTCTGCAAATTGCTGTAAGTGAAAGAACCTTCGCGGATACGAACTTCATTAAATGCAACAGCATCGATAATGCCGGATGACATTTCCTTGCGCGGCTCTTCCGGCACAACCTTCGTCAGGTTGAGTTTCTGCTGCAGGGCTGGCGTCATCCATGTCGCCGTACCATCGGCCTTCACCCCGATATTGAAAACGGGTTTCAAAAGCTCGACGCTTTTGACGACGATCTGCTTGCTGAAAAGCGGAACCAGTTCAACATCGACCGCCGCACGTTCGAGTGACAGAACCGTGTCCCCCCCCATATCCGCCGGCATGCGAATGCTCAACTGGTCTATCTTCAGGCGCGGCGCCGGAATAATGCCGAATTCAATATTACCGGCGATCTGGTAATCGTGCCCTGTGACATCATGAAGACGCCCTGTGATCTCGGGCTTGTACTTGTTCCAGTCCACCATGCCGGGGCCCAGAATAACGGCCCCGGTAGACAGGATGACAAGCAGCAAAACTATGGAAACAAGCTTCTTCACAGTAACCTCACGCAGATCTGGCGGATATTCCTTATTTATATACGGCAGTGAGGCAAAACTATGAAGAGCGGGACAAGAAATATCCCGCGCTAATCATAAAAAAATCGCACTTATCCGTGCAAATCGTAACGCTGGCGGAAATCGGCAATTGCCTTCAGAAAGGCTTCCATCGGCGGGACCAAAGCCAGTTCAAGGCTCTTTTTTTGCTGCACGGGAATGCTGGAATGAAGTTCCTGATAAATGGCGCTGACAACGCCCGCCATATCATCAAGACTGCCGCCCTTCCGCAACATGGCCTTGTTCGACTGTTCCAGCCGCTTCATCAGCATCGTCACCAGTGCTCGCACGGTGGGATCTGATTTTTGCAGCTTGTCATTCAGGGTATCGCGCGTAATCACGATCAGGTTACAGTCGGTCAGCGCCTGAACCGTTGCGGTGCGAACGCCCGATGACATCAGGGCCATTTCACCGATAATCTGGCCCGGCCCCATGCGCGCCAGCTCAACGCGTTTACCATCCAGTTCCGTGAAAACAAGAACATCGCCTGACTGGATCAGAAACGCGTTATTGCCCATATCCCCCTGCTGGATAATCGTTTCACCACGAATAATCACCCGGCGCTCGAGAATGGAGTCCTTACCCGCGTTCATAGAATCCTCTTACACCATGTGCTGTCCGCCATTGGCGGACAACGTAGATCCTGTGATGAAGGCGGCGGAGTCGGATGCCAGATACACGACAGCCTGTGCAATTTCTTCCGGCGTGCCCATGCGCCCGACCGGAATTTGCTTGACGATCGATTCAAGAACTTCAGGTTTCATCTTGGCTGTCATTTCGGTCTTGATATAACCGGGACAAATGGCATTCACAGTCACGCCTTTTGCCGCACTTTCCAGCGCGAGGGCTTTGGTAAAGCCCAGCATACCCGCCTTCGCCGCTGCGTAGTTGGTCTGGCCCAACTGGCCCTTCTGGCCGTTGATCGAACTGATATTGATGATGCGGCCATAGCCACGTTCGCGCATGCCATTGATAACGGCGCGGCACATATTGAAGCACGAATTCAGATTGGTGCTGATCACATCATCCCATGCATCGATACCCATCTTGTGCATCATGCCATCATTCGTTTTTCCGGCATTATTCACCAGTACGGCAATCGGCCCCAGATCTTTTTCAACCTGCGCGCATGTTGCGGCACAGGCTTCAAAATCAGTGACGTCAACTTTATAGACAGATGCGCCGCTAGCCTGAGCACAAGCCTGCGCTGCTTCTTCATTACCATGATAAAAGGCAGCAAC
>JAMHVA010000243.1:0-5499 GCA_035904625.1 Alphaproteobacteria bacterium
AATTTCGTGCGCCTGAATGCCAAATACGGCAACATCGTATTCCACGATACGGTCGAAAACGTCAAAATTACCATTCCGGAGTCATCCGCTGTTTACGACCTGAAAGAAGACGCCAACAAGCTGTGGTCAGGCCCGATGGTCATTTCAGCGAAGGACGTTCAGTCATTCTTCGGCAATTCCGGCACCAGCAGCAAAATCGCAGGCATTCGCCTGGATATGTCGATCAAGGATTATTCCCCTGAACAGGCACTGGCCTACAGCGAGCAGATGCAGGCCCTGGTTGAAAGCTATGATTCCGGCGACCAGCCCAGCGTCAGCGGCGAACATTTCAAGGGCCTCTTCAACACGCTGGCCAACCTCATCGGCAGCGTCTGGGATGGTTTCGGCATGAAATTCACGCTGACAGGCATCGAGTCCAGCCGCCCGGCCAGTGCTGACAAGGCAGCCTCCACACTGAAAATCGGCAACCTGTCCTTCGGGCTGAAGGCCGATGGATTCAAGAGCAGCAAGGTCAGCCTGAATAACACCCTCAACCTGACACAGCTCTCGATCACGCCGCCCAACAAGGATATGGGCAAACTCGCCCCGACAGATATCAACATCGATATCACGTTCAGGAATCTTCCTTATAAAGAGATTGTCGAACTGGGCCGCTCCAGCATCGAAATGAGCCAGCAATCACCGGAAGCCGCCAACATGGCGAAGATGAGCGCGATGATGACCCTGCCGCAATTGCTGACCACAGCCGGATCATCGGTCAATGTCGTCAACACTTATGCCGGTGGCACCAGCTACAACGTGCTGGTCAACGGTTCGGCACAGGCCGATATCAAGGCGCTGATGGGCGCCACGGGCAAAACACGGGTTGAAATTTTCGGGATCGAAACGCTGATCGCCTACGTGAACGAAGGCATCAATGACCCGACAACGCCCGCCGACAAGAAGAAAAGCATGCAAGAAATGCTGCAGACCCTGACCGTCATGCAGATGGTCGGCCAGCAGGGCAAAAACGCCAAGGGGCAGGATATCCGCTCCTATGATCTTGAACTGACAGCCGATGGCAAAACATTGCTGAACGGTGCCGACATGGCAACAGTGATGGGTGCAGCGAAGAAGACGCCTTAAAGCAGATACCCCAGCAACCCGTTCAAGCGCTGCATACCAGCGGTGGTGGGTTTCAGGTCGTTGGCCGAGAGCGTAATCAGCCCCTCTTCCGAGAGCGCCTTCAGTTTGCGAGGGTCGAGGATCTGGTCAATCGATTTTCCGGATTCTGATTCCAGACGGGCGAACGGCACACCCTCGCGCAGACGCATCCCCATCATCAGGGATTCCATCCAGCGCTGCTCGGGTGTCACGGCTTCATGATCGTGACCGCCATGCCCCGATTCCATAACCCGCTCCATCCAGATTTCCGGGGCGCGATGCCCCCGGGTCGCGACCTTGCCGCTATCTAACGTCAGACGGCCATGCGCACCGGGTCCGATCCCGACATAATCGGTGTATCGCCAGTAGGTCAGATTGTGCCGTGACTCCTGCCCCGGCTTCGCATGATTGGAAATCTCGTACGCGGGCAGTCCGGCAGCCTCCAGAACGTTTTGGGTGATTTCATAGAATTCACCGCCAAGATCTTCTGATGGCATCATAAAATCACCGCGCGCAAACTGCGTATGGAAGGGCGTTCCCTCCTCAATCGTCAACTGATAGAGCGAAAGATGGCCAACGGATAAATCCACAGCTTCTTCAAGCTCTTGCGCCCAGTCACTCACCTTTTGCTGTGGGCGTGCGTACATCAGGTCGAAACTGAAGCGATCAAAGTTTTCTTTTGCCAATTCAATTGCCTGCATTGCCTCTTTACGGTTATGCTTGCGACCAAGGAAGCTAAGGTCTTCATCACGCAGGGATTGTACGCCAATCGACACGCGGTTCACACCCGCCTCACGGAAACCTTTGAACTTCGCTGCCTCGACCGAAGTCGGGTTGGCTTCCAGCGTCACTTCCATATCCGGATCACACGGCCAGACCTTTTTGATCTGGTCGATCACGGTCTTCACCGTCTCCGGCTCCATCAATGACGGGGTCCCGCCCCCGAAGAAAATTGAAGTCACGGTCCGTCCCGGCGTCAGCGCCGCATAGTGGCTAATTTCCCGAATATAGGCATCGCGCCACGCGGCATGATCGATAGTGTCGCGCACGTGAGAGTTAAAATCACAGTACGGGCACTTCGCGGCACAAAACGGCCAATGGACATAAATCCCGAACATCATACCTTTCCTGTCATCCCGACCGGAGCGCACCAGCGCGTAGCGGAGGGATCTTATCAAGTTTAAACCGGGTCCGATCCCTCGACTACGCTCGGGATGACAATTTATAGGAAACATCTTTCTATAAGAGCCACAAACGCGCGGCCGCGGTGGCTGATGGTTGATTTTTCATCTAGTGTCATTTCGGCAAATGTCCGGTCGCGTGCCTCGGGTACAAACATCGGATCATAACCATGTCCGCCCGCACCGCGCGTCGGCCAGACCAGCGTACCATTCACCCGGCCCTCGACATGTTCGGTGTGACCATCCGGCCACGCCAGCACAAGCACGCACACGAAATAAGCCGAGCGGTCCGGGTTATCACCCAATTCATCCTGAATTCGCTGCATGCCGACATGCGGGTTTTTGTCTGGCCCCAGCCAGTCGGCGGTATAAACCCCCGGCTGACCGCTCAGGCCGTTCACGCACAGGCCACTATCATCGGCCAGCACAGGCATGCCCGTCGCCCGTGCGGCGGCCAGCGCCTTGATCGTCGCGTTTTCAAGAAAAGTCGTGCCGGTCTCTTCCGGTTCCGGCAGGTTCAGATCGCCCGCGCTCGGGAATTCACGCACGTAATCACCGAGCAATGCCGCAATCTCCTGCACTTTGCCTTTGTTATGCGTGGCAATGATGAGTTTATCGCCGGAGAATTTACGCGCCACCGTCATGAATTACAGGCCCAGAACCTTCTTCTGTAACACTGTCAGTTCGGAGCAGCCCTTGCGCGCCAGATTGAGCATCTCAAGGAACATCGCTTCATCAAACGGATCGCGTTCCGCTGTGCCTTGCAGCTCAACGATTTTGCCAGCGCCCGTCAGTACGAAATTCGCATCGGTTTCAGCTTCGGAATCCTCGGCGTAATCCAGATCAAGAACCGGATTACCCTGCCAGATACCGCAGGAAATGGCTGAAACGCTGTCCTTGAACGGCAGCTCGGTCATCAGGCCCAGCGCCTTGACGTGTTCGAACGCTTTATAAAGCGCGATATAAGAGCCCGTAATTGATGCCGTGCGCGTACCGCCATCGGCCTGAATAACGTCACAGTCGATACGCACCTGACGCTCACCCATTTTCTCCATATCCACGACCGAACGCAGCGCGCGCCCGATCAGGCGCTGGATTTCCTGCGTGCGGCCCGACTGACGGCCTTTCGCGGCTTCGCGGTCAATACGCTGATGCGTGGAACGAGGCAGCATGCCGTATTCAGCGGTAATCCAGCCCTTACCGGTATTCTTCATCCAGCCCGGTACTTTCTCTTCCACGGTCGCGGTGCAAAGCACATGCGTATCGCCGAACTTCACCAGCGCCGAACCTTCAGCATGTTTGGCCACGCCGGTTTCGATACTGACGGCGCGGAGTTCTGACGGCGCACGGCCAGACGGGCGGGAAAACGGAACAAGGGCAGTCGCGGTATTGGTCAATTTAAATTCCTTTAGTTTAAAAGTTTTAAGGCTGGGCCGGACGGTGAATAACGGTGACGCGGTCACGGTTATACATGCCGGTTTCACCCGGTGTGTCGGTTGTCGTGATCACGCAGCATCCGCCCGTATCCAGAACCTCGTAACGGTGTCCGACGGTCAGGTTATAATGCTGCGATGTGCAACCCGTCGGCTTTGTCAGCAATTCCACAGTATCGCCGCGACGCGGCGTCAGCATGGGCGCGTTCATCGCTTATTCCTTGGTCAAAAGGTTAAATCGCCGCCACAGTGGCGGAATATGCCTTCATTGTCAAAATATTATGGCTTGGCAAAATTACCGACACGGCCCTATCCTGACGGGGAAAGGCCACACGCGTGACTTTATACATAATCATAAGAACCTTGCACATATTAAGCGCCACTATCCTGTTTGGTACAGGGATGGGGATCGCCTTTTTTATGTTTCAATCCCGCTTCACAGATAATCTGCATGAGAAATTTTACGCCGCCCGCAACACCGTGCTGGCCGATTACCTGTTCACCCTTCCCGCCGTCATCCTGCAACCCCTGACAGGCATCGCTCTCATTTATATGGTCGGGTATGACGCACATGATTTATGGCTGTCACTGACCTACGCCATCTACATCATCGCCGGGATTTGCTGGATTCCCGTTGTCTGGATACAAATTCAGCTTAAAAACATGATCCGCGATAGCCTTGCACAAGGCACAGAACTACCCGCCCGTTACCATCGCCTCTTCAAGGTATGGTTCCTGCTCGGCTGGCCTGCCTTTATCGGCCTTGTGATCGTATTTTTCCTGATGGTGTTGAAGCCGGTATGATAGACAGCGCGCCCACATTCAAAACCATCTTCGGTGATGACTGGGATAAATTACCCCCCGTCATGCATAAACACTACGCCAACCGTCCGTACAGCGACGATATCAGCGTGTGTGAAGGCACGCTGGATGTCATGTGCAAAGGACCGATCAAATGGATGGCACCGCTAATGATGATACTAGGGCAAGTGCCTGCCCATAATGAAAATAACGTCCCCGTGACAGTGCGTTTCCAAAGCGATACGTATTCCCGCGCCTTTCATTTCAAACGCACGTTCCAGTTCAAAAAGAGAAAGCCCTATGTCTTTCACTCACGTATGATACAGATCAAGAATAACGAGGTAATCGAAGTCATGCGTTTTGGCATTGGCTGGAAGATGCTGTATCTGTGGGACGGCCAAAAGGTCGTCCTGCAACATCGTGGTTACGCTCTCTGCCTCGGCAGCATGCTCATCCCTGTTCCGCTGGCGCTTTTTCTGGGCAAGGGATATGCCGAGGAAATCGCCGTCGGTGACGATACATTCGATATGATCACACACATCACCCACCCGCTATGGGGCCGGGTATATGAATACAAAGGTCAATTCAGAATGACCAAGGCCATTTGATGAAGCGCGTTCTGATCATCGGCGGTTACGGCAATTTCGGCAGCTTTATCGCCCGGCAGTTAGCTTGCGATCATCATATTCAGTTGATTATCGCGGGGCGTTCAAAAGACAAGGCCGAAGAGTTCGCATCTCATCTGACATCCATCAACCCTGTTGAGACAGCTTGCCTTGACATCAACGGCAACCTTGAAAAAACTTTGGGCAAGTTACAGCCTGATATTGTCATTCATACATCTGGCCCTTTTCAATCCCAAGGGTACGATGTCGCACAGGCATGCATCGCGCAAGGTTGCCATTATATCGACCTCGCGGATGGACGGGAATTCGTTGAAA
>JAMHVA010000244.1:0-4316 GCA_035904625.1 Alphaproteobacteria bacterium
TCGGCTGTGCTTCTCCTGCCGGAGCTTCCTTGGCGGATTCGCCAGCTGCCGGGGCCTCGGCCTGAACGGCATTGGCAACGGTTTCGCTGCTGACATCTTTTTTGGTTGTGACCATAAACAGACCGCCGGCAGCAGCCGCGCCGATCATGACAACGACAGCCAGCATCGCGGGCATGGTCGATTTTTTGGTTTCTTTAGGCAGTTCGGTATTCATGGTAATAACCCCATCATTATAAATATAGGTAAAGAGCGAATCTGGTGTGTACAGACTTTAGATCTGTCATCTCCGAGAATAAAGGGGGTTATGGGCGTTATCATGGCAATTCTGTTGTGATAATTCCACAATTTTGCCATAACATCGCATTGACGCCCCCTTTCCGGAGGCTTATATCAAGGTGTCATTCATTTCTGACGCGCCGATGCGTATTGAGGAGACTATGTTGCTGGCTCTGGCACAGAAAATTTTCGGTTCGACCAACGAACGCACCCTGAAAACCTATTACCGCCATATTGCGCCGATTAACGCGCTGGAGCCGCAGATGGAAAAGCTGTCGGACGACCAGTTGCGTGCCAAAACGCTGGAATTCCGCGATCGGCTAGCCAAAGGCGAAGCTCTCGATAATCTTCTGCACGAAGCTTTTGCCACCGTGCGCGAGGCCGCGAAGAGAACGCTCGGCCAACGTCATTTCGATGTCCAGTTGGTTGGTGGTGCTGTACTTCACAGTGGCCGCATTTCCGAGATGCGCACAGGTGAAGGTAAAACGCTTGTCGCCACCCTGCCCACTTATCTGAATGCGCTCTCCGGTAAGGGCGTTCACGTCGTGACCGCCAACGATTATCTGGCACGCCGCGACTCCGAATGGATGGGCCAGATCTATAAATTCCTCGGCATGAGTGTGGGCTGCATCGTCAACGGTCTTGACGACAAACAGCGTCAGGAAGCCTACGCCGCCGACATTACATACGGCACCAACAATGAATTTGGCTTTGATTACCTGCGGGACAACATGAAGTACCGCATGGAAAACATGGCGCAGCGCCCGTTTAACTTCGCCATCGTCGACGAAGTCGACTCGATCCTGATCGACGAAGCCAGAACGCCGCTGATCATTTCCGGCCCATCCGAAGACTCCTCGGAGGATTATATCGCCGTCAACAAGATCATTCCGTATCTGGTGGCCGCCGATTTCGAGCTGGACGAAAAAATCCGCAGCGTGACCTTTACCGAGGCTGGCACCGAGCATGTTGAAAACCTGTTGCGCGAACACGGCTTGCTGACCGAAGGCAACCTGTACGACGCCAACAATATCAACCTTGTCCACCACACCAATCAGGCCCTGCGCGCGCACAAACTGTTCGCAAAGGACCGCGATTACATCGTGAAAGATGGCAAAGTCATCATCATTGATGAATTCACAGGCCGCATGATGGATGGCCGCCGTTATTCCGAAGGCCTGCATCAGGCGCTGGAAGCCAAGGAAGGCGTCAAGATTCAGAACGAGAACCAGACGCTGGCCTCGATCACCTTCCAGAACTATTTTCGCCTGTATCCGAAGCTGGCGGGCATGACCGGTACGGCCATGACCGAAGCGCCGGAATTCGCCGAGATTTACCGTCTGGGCGTTGTCGAAATCCCGACCAACGTGAACGTTGCCCGTATCGATCACGACGACAAGATTTATAAGTCGCTACAAGAGAAAGACGACGCGGTTATTGAGCAAATCAAGGCATGCCGCGAACGTAACCAGCCGGTTCTGGTGGGTACGGTTTCGATTGAAAAATCTGAAACACTATCAGCGAAACTCGAGAAATTGCGCATTCCGCATCAGGTGCTGAACGCCCGCCACCATGAACAGGAAGCGTACATCATCGCGCAGGCCGGTCACCCGGGTGCCGTCACAATCGCCACCAACATGGCCGGTCGCGGTACGGACATCCAGTTGGGCGGCAACTTTGAAATGCGTGTCCGTCAGGAAGTCCCGGCTGACCTGACCGAGCAGCAACGCCAGATCATGATCGACAATATCCGTGCTGAGGTCGAACGTGACCGCGCTCTTGTGAAAGAAGCCGGCGGCCTGTTTGTGATCGGTACCGAGCGTCATGAATCGCGCCGTATCGACAACCAGCTCCGTGGCCGTTCAGGCCGCCAGGGCGACCCCGGCGCATCGATTTTCTTCCTGTCGTTGCAAGACGACCTGATGCGTATTTTCGGCTCCGAACGCATGGAAATGCTGCTGGCGAACAAGCGCATCGGCCTGAAAGACGGCGAAGCCCTCGTCCATCCGTGGATCAGCAAGGCGCTGGAACGCGCACAGGCGAAGGTCGAATCACATAACTTTGATGTGCGTAAAAACCTTCTGAAGTTCGATAACGTCATGAACGACCAGCGCAAGGTGATTTACGAACAGCGCCGTGAAATCATGGCGGCGGACAGCATCGAGGAACTGGTTTCCGACATGCGTTATGATGTGATTGAGTCCATCGTCGCCCGTCATATTCCCCCACGCTCCTATCCGGACCAATGGGACACCGCTGCTCTGAAAGTCGAAGTTCAGGGTATGCTGAACCTCGATCTGCCGGTTGACCAATGGGCCAAGGAAGAAGGCATCGCCGATGAAGAAATTCTCGAACGCCTGATTGACGAGTCGGATCGTAAAATGGCGCTGAAGTCGGTACAGGCTGGCCCGGACATGTTCCGCAAGCTGGAAAAAGCCATGGTCCTGCAACAGCTGGATGGTCACTGGAAAGAACATCTGCTGCGCCTCGACCACCTGCGCCAGGGTATCAATCTGCGTGCATTCGCGCAGCGCGATCCACTAAACGAATACAAAACCGACGCGTTCGGTATGTTCGAAGCCATGTTGAACGAGCTTCGCGAAAGCGTTACCAAAACGCTCAGCTTTGTTGAATTCAATATCGATCAGGATGCCGCCGCGCAAATCCTGAAACGCGCCCAGCAGCAGAAAATGCAAACTACTCGTCAAGACCCTGCCCTGATGGGCACGGGGATCGGTACAGCGACGGAACCTGCGGGAACCCGTTCCAATAACGTGCAGCCCTTCGCCGAAAGGCGCGGTTTCAGTCAGGCAGACCCGACGACGTGGGGCAGCACGCAACGGAATGCTCCCTGCCCCTGCGGTTCCGGTAAAAAGTACAAGCACTGCCACGGGCAAGTGGGGACTAGCGGACTTTGACCCCTACTGAGTCATTACAGCAACTGACTTGACCTGATGAAATAGACTGAATGCAAAATCCGCGCCCTGGTACCGGGTTATATGGCGCCGGTGTGAGCCGGGTGTAGATATTCTCTACCAGAGATTTGATGCGAGCGCGTCATGCGACTCCAGCGCCTGTAGATGCCCCTGTGGTTCAGGAAAGAAATACAAACACTGCCACGGGCAAGTTTCCTAAAAATCTTCAAAAATGGCCGCTCAATGCGGTCATTTTCTTTTGAACTTTCATGATCTCCGCGCGTTGGCACGGTGTAACCACAACAGGTGTAAAATCATGAAAACACAGGGAATGAAGCCAGAAACACTGAAATCAAACGACATTATCCATATGGGTGATGCGTCGTTCGAGAGCTATTTGCAGAACATCGCTTTTCCGAAAAGCCGCGAAGCAATCCTGCAGATCGTCGAAGAAAATACCGAAAACAGCACGGAAGATAATCAGGCACTGATGGACAGATTCAGGCAGTTGCCTGATGTTGTGTACAACAGTATCGAGGACGTCCGGCAAGCGCTGGGTGAGGAATATGAGAATTATGGTGTCGTGAAGAAAACGGAGGAAAAGAATGTTCAGGCCAGCCAAGCAAACAGACATTAAATTCTTTCGCTACAGCTTCCACACGCCACATACAATGTCGGCGCTGGATGGCGGGATTGATCAATGCACGCGCACAAGCGGCATGAACATGCTGTTCGGCAAGACGCACGATCCGGAACAGCGATATTTGAAACCTGTCCCGGTGAATGATTACCAACCGGATACGGATGATCTGCAATAATTAAAAGGATTTAGACGCCAATGAAATCGTTCAGTACCTGAACGACATCGGCCTCGGTGACATCCTTGGCGACGAACGCATCACCAATCGTCCGCATCAGGATCAGGACCAGGCGGCCTGTCTCGGCTTTCTTGTCTGCATGCATCAGTTTCAGCAAGTCGCCCGTGTTAAACGGGAAATCAGCACGAATATGATCCAGTGATACGGGCAAACCCGATGATTGGATATGGGCAATGACACGCTCGACATCCGTCGTCGCGGCATGACCAAGACGCGTGGACAGCGTCAGCGCCATCGTCATACCGAT
>JAMHVA010000245.1:0-17667 GCA_035904625.1 Alphaproteobacteria bacterium
ATTCAAATGCAATTTCCAGAACGCATGCTTCTCCCTTTTCCAACGCACCAACGTGCCAGTTGCTGTATTCGCACCCGTCCAGGGCGTCGCCGGGCTCTGTCAGAAAGGTGCCTGTATCTTCCAGCACGCCCGGCGTACCCGTGATGGCGCTGTAAGCCGGATGGCGATAGCGAACGGTCGACAAGCCACGCTGGAGCAGCGACATGGCGGCGGGAGGTGTGGCCGAGGGCAGCGCCCACACGTCGGCATAGCGCTCGAAATACGGGTGCAGCGGTCCGGGGAGCAACCGGGTCACGATCTCGTCGGCGCGGGCAATACGCGCCAGCGCCTGCCGCCTCTCGGGCCACGCGTCGCGCGCGGGCATAACGTCGGGTATGAGCACGGTCGGCTTCGTCCACCCGAGTTCGTACAGGCTCGTCATGATATTGGTGAGCAGCAATTGCAGGGGATCCTGGGGACTGTTACCCACGGGTGGCGGCCAGCCCGCCATAAGTTCACCCGGCCGCCCTCCGATTTCAATGGCGGGGAGATGGGCCGTTCGGACCGCGTAGGCCAGATGGGCCTTGATCAGGTCGAGATCGCGGTAGTCGTAAAACATCTCATTGGGCGGATGGCGCTGGGGCCTTATGTTGCCATGGGGCTCTATAATATATGGCGCTTGTGGGACTGGTGGCGGTTCAGGGTTTAAGCTGTTGCCTGTTGTTTTAATCCGGGGGGACAATTGAAATCAAAAATATTGAGAATAATGCGGGATCTCTCGGGGCTGTTACTCGTGCTGGCGATGGTGATTCCTGTTGTCTCTCACGCTGAAGACGCAGTTGCTCGCGCTTCTGTCGTTCTTGATGGTCAGGAATTCAAGAGAGATCAGCTTGAGCGGGCTTTCTTCAGCTCTGTCTTCACAAAAGATATTCTGAATGAGCCAGTAGATGGAATAATTCAATTTAACTATCCTGATGATTTCGATGATTCAGTAGATGATTTTTTAGGCCGAAAAAATCTGCGTGAAAATTTCCCTTGGTTGTACCCGCACATATATATCCAGACCCCTCCTAGATTATTGTCAGTAAATAAATGGAATCAGCCAATACGCATTTCGTTTGGAATGCCAAACGATCTGGAACGCTATAATAAAGAAGGCACTGTTTATGCTGTGTTTGATTTGTGGGGCTCTAGAGAAAAAGATGTAACTTTATTCAAAGGAAGCGATAGGTTTAAGCTATTAGAGGATCAGATCGTGCGCTTTTCTAAAGATATTAGCGATCAATCCAAGATTGATATCTCATATCTTCCCCGTGATCATGAGACCATCGGTCGTTTTGGAAATGTCAGGATTAACCTGATTTCTCTCGCAGATAAAAATCCCAATATTAATCAGTATATATACAAGACCAGGGGAGGCGGGACGATATCTCTTGGATTTATACAAAGCTATGAATATAGAATGCTAGAACAGCAATACCTGAAAAATGGTTTTGTATTCACAGCATCATCAAAGAAACAGGTTGATGGTTACATTCTATCAAACGGCAAAAATGAAATTGAAATGGCTGTTTGTTATATCTGGGTCGGTCATGAGTTGGAAATAATGAAATCATTGATCAATGAATGTATTCTCCGGTCTCTTGGGTTTCCGGGGTTTGTATATCCTGCCGGTATGAAAGATCCGGTGGCTTTGAGTTATCTTGGTCCGTGGAATGATCCTGATACATTAAATGTTTTCGATAAATCAACGCAGGGTAAGATTAAAACGCCAATGGGCTTATCTGAATTCGACAAGTTTATGATCCAGACTCTTTATCGGCCTGAGATCAAGCCGGGTATGGATTATATTCAGGTGCGGAATATCTTGCGCAGCATGAACTGAAGATTCAGACTGGGCGAAATGAAGAGTGTTCATCTCTTCCGATCTGTTAAATTGTTGCGCAGTATCTGATAGGCCTAGGCATGGGGGGTAACGAAGTGAAGCAAAAAAAGTTCGGGAGCATTACTGGATTACTTTTTGTCCTGCTGCTGGCCGGGGCCAATGATCTTTGTGCCAATGATGTTGTCATGCGATCAGAGACGAAAAAACCTCTTGCTTCCCGTTCCGGCCAAAATAACAATGACCCGTTTGCTCCCCCTTCTGGTGATGTCGCTTTATATAAGGTCGGGGATGGTGAATACACGGCGCAGGATATGATCGCCGGATTTTTGGAATCGGTACTGCCATCCGGCAAGGCGCTTTCTGTGAATAAGGGTTTGTTGGACTTTTCCTACGCGCCCGGTGGCCGCATTCGTGATGTGGTTAAGGATTATCCATGGCTGTACAGGTCCATTTACAGGCCTGACGGCATTTCTAATCCGCTGGGGATCGTCAAAAGGCAAAGCCCTGTTGTGGTTTCTACGGGTTTCCCCGATGCTGTTTCACACAGCCATCATGTGCCCGCGATCCAGTGGCCTGATGCGGAAAGAAATTCAGCCGTTGAATCTCTTATAAAGGATGTTGTTCAGGGGCTGTCCTCACAGGTCATGGATCTGACAGGTCTGCCGGTTCGTTATGTTGATCGTGATGCACCCGGTGCGGTGGATGCAAACCTCAGAATCATATATGTCAGCGATATCGATTCCTGGGACACCCTGTATAAAAAGAATAACGCGAATACTGCGCGCGATCGTCGGGATGTGTCGGTGCCATATAGGCCGGATATAGAAGATTTAATAGATACGAAGATAGAATTTACGCCGGGTGACAATAACCGTGTCGATGGCTATGTCATCGCCAATCAGAATAATGTCATTGAGATGTCGTATTGTTATGTCTGGGAGGGGCATCGCGAGATTATGTTGCGTGCTCTGATAACTGAATGCATGCTGCGTTCTTTGGGAGCTATTTATAAAATTGATGATGTTCATTCCTTTCTGGGAAGCTGGAATGTTCCTTATAATAATGCCTCGCTTGAAACCAATACGCCTTTGGCGAAATGGAATAAATTTTCTGCGCTGCGTCCGGATCAGAAGGAAGAGCTCATTCAGGCCAATACAAAGGAAGATGCGATTCCCGGTTCATTATCGGCGTGGGATTCTCTGGTTATCGGCTTCCTTTATCATCCGGCAGTCAGGCCCGGCGATCATCATGCGGCAATCAAGCAGCTCACTGGTGAATTGGTGTCGCGTCCCGCACGGTAAAGAGGCGTCCCATAGGTCAACCGTGTCGTTACCTATCAACGATAAATCGTGGTGGCGCCGATCCAGAATGCGAAGGTCAGCAGAACCTCATCAATCGGGCCGAAGGTTTGCAGGGAAAAATTCCGCCGGACTGAAAACTGCAGGAATGGCGTTGTTTCCCTGAAGGATGCGATCAACTGACCCGCTGCATCTGAGAGTGTGTAGCGAAAGGTAAAAGTTCCATGGCGCTCCAGAATATAATCCCGCCCCTGATAGGATAGGCGGCTTTTCCATTTGGGCGGCTCCAGACGGATTTTGATCGCGGCTTCTCCGCCTTTATCCAGCCAGACATCGTAGTGATTGAGCAGGAAGTTATTGGTGAGAAGCTTGCGGCGTGCGGTGTAGGACACGCCGTTGATTGAAAACTGCGGATACGCATCCAGCGCGCTTCCGGTGATCGACGCCGTCAGGGGTGCGCCCTCTGCCGGCCATACCGCGAATTTGTCTGTAAACTGGATGGTGGAGACCGTTTGCCGCCCTTCCTTATACAGGATGTATTTATTCAGGTCTGTTCTTTCGGCGGTATACATGAGCGTATAGTTTCCTGTCTTGAAATCCGGAAAGCCATTATATGCGGCCGATATCTTCTTTGAAAGAAAAACGGGCCAGACATTGTCTGACCCGTTACGGAGGAAACCTTACTGTTCCTGTTTTCTTTAGGCGCTGATGCTGCCCTTGACCCAGTCGGCCAGCGCTGTTTTCGACATGCTGCCCACTTTCGTATCGACGACTTTGCCGTCCTTGAAAATCATGAAGGTCGGAATGCCGCGCACGCCGTATTTGGTCGGGGCGTTCGGGCTTTCATCGATATTGATCTTGACGATCTTTGCCTTGCCTTCGACTTCACCGGCCAGTTCATCGACCAGCGGCGACATCGCCTTGCACGGTCCGCACCATTCCGCCCAGAAATCGACCACCACGGGACCGTTTGCTTTCAGGACTTGCGTTTCAAAATCGTTGTCGGTGACTTGCTGTGTCATTGTCGTAAACCTTTTATCGTCTTCTCGTGTAGAACATTTTAAAGATATGGAACGGACGTCGCATGCGTCAAGGCGAACAGGCGGGTTTCACCCATTTATCCGCCGTTTTCATAAGCGATAATTCGAATTTTCAGGGCTCGATGGCCATCAGGTTCGGCCCGTCCGTCCATAACAGCCATGTCTTGATGCTGCGGTGCGGATAAATCGCGGCCAGCGTGTCGCGGTATGCCGCCAACTGCTGACGGTACAGGGCGGGCACGTCGCCAGCATCCTGCGGCGGCGGGCGGTTGGTTTTGTAATCAACGATATGCACATGCGTATCGGTGACCAGCAATCTGTCGATCTGGCCGCTGACCAGCTTTCCATTCACCAGACCCGTAATCGGGACTTCGGCGTGTGATGCCGGGCCAAACAGATCGGCGTATTCGGGATGTTCCAGAATCCGCATGGTTTCCTTGACGACATCAGCACGGATATTGTCGGGCAGGTCATGGCCGTACCGTGTGACAAACTCTGTTGCTGCTTGCGCGCGTTCTGCCGCAGCCAGATCGGGCAGAAACTGCAATAAACGGTGCGTCAGGTTGCCACGGCGGAAGCGATAGCCGTTATCGGCCAGCAGGGGTGATAATGCTGCCGGTTCCTGTGCCGTGGCTTGCGTCGCCTGTGACGGGATCAGCGGGCGCGGCGGCTGTGGCTCGGCTTGCGGGGCGTCATAAACCCACGACCACGCCGGAAGGGACAAATCGGGCAATTTCAGCGCCGGGCCGGATTCGTTTTTCTGCCCTGTCTTCGGGGGAATGTGCTGCGCCGTGCTGATAATACAAGATACGAATTGTTCCGGGTCTTTCCCTTGACCTTGTCCTTGGTCCAGTGCCTTCATCACTTCATCGCTGGCTTTGAACGGCTTTCTGGTGGCATCGGTTCCGAATGCCGCGCGGGTCAGTTCATACCAGCTTCCGGGATCGTGCGGCTTGCCGCCACTGGCGGCCCCGATATACAGCCGGTCTTCGGCGCGGGTCAGTGCGACATACAGCAGGCGGCGATATTCTTCCTGATCCTTGTCGCGCGCACGGTCGCGGCCTTCCCGGTATGCCTGAGAGTCGGCATCGCTGTACGGCGACCAGAACGGGAAGGGCAATCCGGTCTTGTTCGGCCACAGCAGGCGGTTGGCGGCATGATGGCCGCTGCCTTTTTGTTTCAGCGTATCGGGCAAAATCACGATCGGGGCTTGCAATCCCTTTGATGCGTGCACGGTCATGATGCGAATGCGACCACCGGCATCATCCTGCTCGCGCTTGATAATCGTTTCGCTCTGCTGCTGCCACAATACAAAATTCTGCACCGATGATACGTGATCGCCTTCGAATGACAGCACCATGCTCAGGAACTCATCCAGCGGGTCGATGGCATCCTCGCCCAGCCGTGCCGTCATCGCGTACTGGCCGCTGATCGCGGATGCCGGGCAAGGGGTTTGCAAAATCTGGCTGAAGAATTCGTAGGGGCGCATATGGCGCGCGTGTGAAACTTGCGCGCGCAGCCATGCGATCTCTTCCGGCTTCGCATGGCTGCGCACGGCCTCCCACAATGATCCCTTGCGCGGGGCGGCGACATCCTCCAGTCGCTGATCGCTCCAGTTCATCAATGGTGATTTCAGGATGCAGGCGAGGCTTAAATCATCTTCCGGCAACAGCGCAAAGCGCGCCACCGCCATCATGTCTTCAATGGCGATATGTTCGCCCAGTTTCATCCGGTCGAGGCCGTTCACCGGAATATTGCGGCTCTTCAGTTCGCGGATGATGTGACCGACAAGGGCACTGCGGTTGCGCATCAGAATCATGATATCGCCTGCTTCAATCATGCGGCCACGCGACGGCAATTCTTCCTTGCCAATCCATCCGGCAATCGTTTCGGCGATATGGCGGGCCAGCAGGGCACGGGCGTTGTTCTGCGTACGCGGTGTCAGGACAGGCGTCCATTTCGATTCTGGTTCATCACTGTCATCATCCAGTGCGCGGAAGATCGGCCATTGCTCGATATGGCCTGCATGCCCCTTGCGGAAGCTGGCATGGTGAATGGCATCGCGGCTAACCCCGGCGCGACTACCCTCTGGGGTGAATACATTATCGGTGAAATTCAGAACGGCGCTGGTTGACCGGAACGACACATCCAGCGGAATATCTTTCCATGTCTGGCCAGCGTCCTCGACCATCTCTTTAAACTGCGCGCGCTTCTGGTGGAACCGGTCAGGGGCGGCGCGCTGGAAGCTATAGATCGATTGTTTTTCGTCACCGACGACGAACAAGGTACGGCGTGGATCGCCATCTTGCGGTTCGTTCGTGAAAAATTCGCCGATCAGGCTTTCAACGATATCCCATTGCTCGGGGTTGGTGTCCTGCGCCTCATCGACCAGAATATGATCCAGCCCGCCATCCAGCTTATACAGCACCCATGTCGCCAACCCGTCCTTGCGGAGCAGGTCGCGCGTGCAGTTGATCATGTCGTCGAAATCAAGGCCGGCCTGCGCGATCTTCAAATCCTGATAACGGCTGATGATCGCTTCCCCGACATGCAGCAGATCATGGGTTGCCTGCACGTTATTGATCAGGGCCATGCGTTCGCGCACGGCCAGCAAGCGTTCAGCCTCACGGATCAGGATATCCTTGATCCCCGGCATCTGTTTTTCGGCGGCAGCGGTGCCGATGGTCTGTTTCGCGCGCATCAGGCCAGTGTCTTTATCCTTGGTAATAAAAGCATCGGTATAGGTCTCGATGCTTCGGGCGCGGCCTTCGATATCCTGTTCCAGCCAGTTCGCCATCGCGAGCGCCAGTTTCTGGTCGTTCTTGCCGCTGTTGTTCAGGGCAACCAGTACCTGCCGCAATAATGGTGCGTCGCAGACTTCATCGGCGCTGGCGGCACGTGCGACGCTCACAGGTGTTTCATCGGGGCCGATTCCGAATCGGTTGCTCATATCCTGCCGGATGGCGGCGGGGCCGCCCCGGGCCTTGAACAAATCGCGCAGGGTCTGGCGTTCGCTGCATAATTTCTGCATCAGCCCGGCAAAATCATCTTCGGCCAGTGCAGCAGCCAATCGTGCCAGCGAATCAGCAGTATCGCGTTGCGTGTGATTTCCTGCCTGCTTCAGGACGCCGTCCCTTGCCTGCAGCAACAGGTTGCGGGCCTGATCGTCGGTCAGGACAGTAAAATGCGGTGGCAGTCCGGCCTCCAGCGGGAAACGCCCCAGCACCGACTGACAGAAGGCGTGGATTGTCATGATTTTCAGGCCGCCCGGCGTATCGACGACGCGGGCGAACAGGCGGCGGGCAGCGTCGATCATGTTCTGTGGCGGGTTATCTTGCCCGGTCAGGTTGCGCAAAATCTGCCTTAGTCCCGGCTTATCGTTTGCTGCCTCAAGCGGCATTGTCGCCCATAGTGACAATGTGTCACTGATCCGGATTGCCATTTCGCTGGCGCCTGCCTTTGTATAGGTCAGGCAAAGGATTTTTTCCGGCGGCGTTCCCGGCTTTCCATCCGTACGGGGCAGTAAAAGCCGCAGCACGCGGTCGGTCAAAACCTTGGTTTTTCCACTGCCTGCCGATGCCCCGACCCAGACGGACGCATCCGGATCAGCGGCGGCGCGCTGCGGAATATTCGGATCGATATCCGGACGGGTGTCTTTAACGGCGGCGGTGTTCGCGGTCATGCGGCATCCTCCGTCTGGTTGTCATCGTTGGTCCATTCATCAACCCGGGCCAGATGTTTGTAATCGTCAAACCGGGGTGGCCGTGCCGGGTCGGGGCGACAAGTAAATGCTGTATCGGCCCGGGCGAAAATTTCGATCATGGCGGCGAATCCTTCCCGCGCCTGCTCGATGGCAGTTTTTAGTAAATCACTGTCTTCGGGGCCGAGCGCTGTCACTGCCATTTCCTCACGGCCACCGGTCAGCTTCCAATAGCCAATATATCCGACCCGGCCCAGACCGGCTTCGGCAAATCCGCCTTGTTCCATAATTGCGGCTTCCAGCGGCAGCTGCGGCAACTCCCCGGATATCATGGCTTTCGGGCTATACGTACCTCCGGATTTATAATCGATCAGGGCGTACGTTCCATCACGCATACGGTCAATACGATCGGCTCTTCCCCTTAGTTTCAGCGGTCCGGACGCGGTGGGTATGACCATCTCGCCCTTGGTTTCCGTACGGTGGGGAACAGCCTGTGTACGCCATTCGCGCTCGTGCCCGATCAGGGCGCTGGTCAGCCGCTCAAACCGTGGCCACCAGTAATCCCAGCTGCCGCTGTCATCGGCCATGGCCGTACGTTTAACCAAGCCCATATCAATCAGAATTTTTTCAGCATTTTCAGGTATTTGATCTTTGTACTGCATGATGAACGCATCCAGTACGTTATGGATGAACGTGCCGCGTGCGGCAGCATCCACCGGTTTTTCAACCGGATCGAGCACGGGCAGTTTCAGGATTTCCCGGGCATAAACCCCATACGGGTTGGTCATCAGGGTTTCGACCTGTGTGATCGACAGGCGGGACAGGCGGTGTGGGTGCGGCGGGCAGGGTGCCGGGCGCGGCGCTGGGGTGGTATCAGGGCTGATCTGTCCCATCCGGGCGCAGGCCAGCAATTGTTGCGCTTCCGGCGGGTACAGCAGGCCGTCCTGAATCCCGGCGGCCCGCAGCACGGTCTCCAGCCGTTGCAGCCAACGTGAGGGGATCGCGGGTTTGCCGTCGATCCGGCGGGCCCGCGTCATGACCACCTCCTCGGCGCAGAAACACTGAACAAAATCATGGGCCGCGAGCGCAATGCTGCGTTCAGGCGCGGGCAGGCCAAAACGGGCGCGCATCGGGCGGGACATCCACGGGTCGTGGCCGGGATCGGGTGGCCACATGCCCTCGTTCAGGCCGCCCATCAGCATGATATCGGCCTGCACAAGACGGGCTTCCAGTTGGCCCAGAATAAACAGGCGGGGATGGACGCCCACGGGGGTCCGCACGGCGATGCCGGCCATCATCCGGCTCAGGGTTTCGGAAAGTTCATAGGCAGTCAGCTCCGGCATTTCGTGGGCGTGACCCATCAGCTCGGCCAGGAACTGGCTGGCGGCTTCCCCGGCAGCCCCCGCCCACAAACGCTCGGGGCCGCTTAGATCCGGGGTGTCCGCCAGTGCCTCGGCGCTGCGGATCAGGGCGGTCAGCCAGTTCTGACCGGGGGTGCGGTCAAGTTGCAGCACGAAATTCAATGCTGCATCAATTTTTTTAATAATTTCAATAGATTGATCTGCTATCGGCTGCAGTGAAGGTTGCTCTTTGCTGCGTTCCTCGATCCGCATGATCAGGCCTTGTGCGCCTGCGGCAGGCTTTGATCCGCGCAGAAAGAACTGATCCAGTTTCGCGGTTGCGGCGGCGCGATCCTCGTATGACAGGCCGAGGCCGCAATATTCGTGACGCAGCAAAGCCAGCACCGCTCCGGGGGCCATCTTGCGGCTGCAAGCCTCCAGAATCAGCAGCATAAATGTGCCGACCGGCGTATCGCCCATCGGGATGCCGGCGGAATCGTCAACCTCGATCCCCCATTTGCGGCAGGCCATTGCGACGCGGCGGGCGAGGTTACGGTCGGGGGTAATCAATGCGGCGGTCTTGCCCGGCCTCTCCAGCGTGCGGCGCAGGGCGAGGGCCAGAAGGCGGGCCTCTTCCTCGGGCGTTTCGCAGGTGATATTCCATATTTTTTGCTGCACTTCTTGCAGATCGGAAGGGGTGTCCAGCAGCAGGCTGAATGCCTGTAACTCAGGCCAGCTCTGGCTTTCCGTGGCCGGGCGCATCATCTCGGTGACCAGTTTCTGGCGTCTGATTTTGCTGCGGTCGTCGGTTTTACTTGTTGCAGCATTCCATAGCTTTATGCTGCACCTTTCTGTCCCGATATGTTGCAGCAAGTTTTTCAGTGTGGCTTGCGGGTGGCTGTCGTCCACGGCATCCCATGCGGCTTGATCCATCTCCTGATCCAGACCGGGCAGAACCACGCGGCCCCGCGGCAATCCGGCAATTGCCCTGATCAGCAGGGCGGTGGCGGGCAGCGATCCCGTCGAACCTGCAGCAATCGTATGTCCGGGCGGGGGGTCGCGTTCCCATATGCTGGCTTGCAGGCGCAGCAAAGCATCGCGGCGGGCTCCAGCGCCCATATACCCGGCTTCTTCCAGAATGCCCGGCCATGCCACGCTCAGGATTTCAAGGAAGGTGACGGTATGCTGCCAGTGCGTGGCGAGATCGCCGGGTGGTACAAGACCGGGCAGGGCGGAGAGAGACAGCCCTTCAGTTTCCACCTGATCGAGCAGCCGTGCCAGCGTATCGGCCAGTCCCAGCGCCTGGCCATAGGCCAGTGTGCGGTCTTTTTGCTGCACCAGTCGCGCCAGCATCAGACGGCGCCTTGTCCCCGGCATCGCCGGTTTCAATGCCAGAAACGCTGCCCGGTCTTCGGTGCTGGCCAGTTGCAGCGACAGTTCATCCTCGTCAATATCGCCCAGCGTTTGCAGGCGCGGCAGGATCAGCGGGCGACCCTCGCTTTGCCGCAAAAAAGAATCCCGGACCGTGCGGCAGCCGCGACGGGTCGGTAGCAATATGCGGTATTGGGTGAGCGCCAGCGGGTCGTTGCCGGTTTCGGCCAGAATGCCGCGCACCAGCGCATCGGCGAACCCGTTGCCGGCGGGGATATTGAAAACGCGGGATGACAGGTCTGTCGCGGGTGCTTCAGCCGGATTGTGCCTGTTGGCCACTATGGCTCTCCCCGCTGTCTTTCCTGTCGGCAAAGTATGCGTTTACGGCGCGTACGTCGCCCGGGCTGGTCAGGTGGTGCCATTGCCCGTTCAGGATCCTGCCGTATAATTTTCCGGCGGATTGCGCGGCATCCATCAGATCAAGGAAAGAAAAAGGCCCTTCCGGCGTACCATCGAACAGGCGTTTATTTTTTATAATTCGTACGCTGGTCCAGGCATACGCGCCGCTCTTGTCTCCGGCACGTTTTAATTTCCCGGCTTCATCCATATGGTAATCACCAGTCCCGGCTGTGGGATACATATCCTTCAGGGGTTGTAGTAGCAGCAGCATATCCATCTTGTCGCCGTCCCATTCCCGGGCCAATTGGGCCAGAGCGGGTACAGCGCCTGAATCTTCCCAAAAAGAATCCCCGCTGACGATATAGAACGGACCGTCGGGCAGGGTATCCAGTCCGTTGCGAATGCCGCCGCCGGTATCCAGCAGGGTTTCTTCTTTCACCGTCACGATGGTCAGGCCGGGATGGGCGGCTTCGTATTGCTGCAAAAATTGCTGCAGCATTTCGGGTTTGTAGAACAGGTTTACGACGATATGTTTTACCCCGGCGGCCACCAGCCGGTCCAGCACATGGCCGATGATCGGCTGGCCAGCGGCCTCGACCATCGGTTTCGGGCGGTCTTCAGTCAGGGGCAGCATGCGCTTGCCCCAGCCCGCGGCGGTGATAAAGGCGTGTTCGATGATCAGGGGCTGGTTCATAGTGGAATTCATGGCTGGCCGTCTGCCTGCTGTATATCGGATAAAAGATCAGAAACCCTAGCGGTTTCACCGGTGATCTGCAACAGGCGGGCCCCGTCTGCGGCTTGCGACAGGTTGATATCGATCCGGCCGGGCGGCATCAGGTACCCCAGACGTTCCGGCCATTCGACGATGACGATCGCGTTCGCCCGCCCTTCTTCCCAGCCCAGCTCATACACTTCATCAGGACTTTTCAGGCGGTAGAGGTCGAAATGCCAGACGTCACCGGCATCGGTATCGTAAGTTTGCACCAATGTGAATGTCGGGCTGGGGACTTCGAGGTCCGGTTTGTTGCTGAATGCGCGTATCAGTCCGCGCGCAAAAACGCTTTTGCCCATGCCCAGATCGCCGTGAAGGCACAGAACATCGCCGGGCTTCAGCCCGGCGGCCAGACGGCGGGCCAAAGCCACCGTATCGTCTTCACTGCGGGAGATATAATCCATCAGATGGTTATAAATGCTGTAACGGGGAAGGCAACCCCGTGCTGGCGCTGCGCCAGCGAAGGGAGTAAAATGAAAGACATGAAACGCATGATCATGGTCCTGTTTGCTGCTGTCCTTGTCATCCTGTCCCCTTCGTCATGGGCACAGGACAAACCGGCGACGTCGATGTGGCAGGCTCCGTTCCCTGATCACAATATCCCGATGACGGCAGAAGGCGAAGTGGTGACAACGCCAATTTGTTTCCGCGTGATCAACCGTGCCGACTATACGATCACCGGATCTCTGTATACGAATTACTACGTCAATAATAAAGGCCAGAAGGCGCGCCATACATCGAACTTCCGGCTGGAAGCCGGGCAGTCCCAGCCCTATTGCAGTTATGGCCCGTTCTATAACGGGCAGCGTCTCTCCCTTGTATTACGTACAGTACTGCCGATCTTTGAATGCCAGACACGGATCGACGGCGATATTTACCTGATGGGAAAAGTGAATGATGACGGCACGCGCAAGACATGGGCTATTTGCCTTGATACGCCGCAGCCGGGCAGCCTCCGCTAACGTTCTGACGGTGCACTGGGTTTTGGCAGGGTGCGCTGGCGTTGCGCCTTGAATTGGTCAATCGCCACATCCAGCGCCTGTGCCCACCGCGCATCGCATAAGACATCGTGTTCATTTTCTTTGGGCGGGAAAATATCAGGGCGGCTGATGTTGTGCCATTCTTGCCCCAGATTCACGTAAGGGCGTAACAGTCCCTTCGGCAAATCGTCAAACCGTTCACACACCAGCTGGTCCAGGAGGACGGCATCATTCGGGATCAGGTAGTAATGCATCCGGGTGGGCTGCTCGGCGAGATAAGCACAGATTTCTTCGCGGATCTGTTTTCTGGATTTCCAGGTTGATTGCGGCGGCAGTTTCGCCAGCACGTTTCTGGCAACCCATTCGTTACGCCGTGCGGCGGCATAATTGAATTCACTGCTGACGGCCATGTATGTGCGGCCGGTGTCATCGACGATGCCGATGCTGATCAGCTCTGCCACGGGCACTTTGATGCCGCCGAGACGGCGGAGGTCATATTGAATGAATTCGGTATCGAAATAGGCTTTTCTTACCATATCGCAACTCAAACAGAATCCAGCGATGGATGCAAACTATTTTGCCGGCAG
This sequence comes from Alphaproteobacteria bacterium, assembly GCA_035904625.1. Classification (GTDB taxonomy): domain Bacteria; phylum Pseudomonadota; class Alphaproteobacteria; order Micavibrionales; family Micavibrionaceae; genus Micavibrio_C. Next base: position 13,352 of record JAMHVA010000245.1, read on the forward strand.
GTTGATGGTTACGGTCGTCCCCTTGCCGGGGGCGCTTTGCAGGGTGACGTGTCCGCCTTGCATCTCGATAATAGTTTTAACCAGAGTCAGGCCCAGTCCGGCCCCCCGCTGACCTTTGCCGTTCTGGGTGTTCGACCGTTCGAACGGCTCGAAAATCCGCTGCTGGTCCTCGGGGCTGATGCCTTCACCCGTATCGCTGACACTGATTTGTACGTACTCATCCGTACGTACGGCGGAAAACCTGATCTTTCCGCCCTGTGGGGTGAAATTGATGGCGTTCCGCATCAGGTTCAGCAATACCTGTTTCAGCCGTCGTTCGTCTGCCTGTACGTATCCGACATCGGGTGTTTCATACTGCAGCAGGATACGTTCTTTGCCCGCCCAGTCCCTTGTCAGCTCATAAATGTTATCCATGACGCCGCTTACAGAAACTTTGTCATTTTCCAGCGACATATACCCGGCTTCGATGGTGGATAGATCCAGAATATCGTCGATCAGCTGGATCAGTTTTGCACCCGCTTCCTGTGTGCCTTGGGTGTATTCTTTCTGCTTGTCGTTCAGGGGGCCAAAATATTCATGCTGCAAGATTTCGTTAAAGCCCATAATCGCCGATAGCGGGGTGCGCAGCTGGTACGACACGTTGGCCAGAAAGTCGAGCTTCAGCCGTTCCGCGGTTTCCAGCGCGTCGTTCTTCTCGCGCAGCGCATGCTCGATCTTGATCTTGTCGGTGACATCAACATAGGTGATCAGCACGCCGCCATCGGGCAGCGGTACAGTGGACCATGCGATATGCGACCCGTCAGCGCAGATCATGACGCCGTCATTGCTGGCGCGTTCCAGCCCCTGCCGCAGCAAAATCTCGCGGGCGGCGGGCCATGTTTCGGCGGTGAAGCGGGCTTTGATTTTATCCATCAGGCGGTTGATATGCGGATTGTCTTTCAGGTCTTCCGGATGCAGGCCCCACAGCGTGGCAAAAGACGGGTTCCACAGGCGCAAGCGCCCGTCGCCGCCGAACACGACGACGCTTTCAATCAGGTTATCCAGTGTTTCTTTCTGTACCGCGACCAGCGTGTTGTATGACGATTCCAGTTCCAGACGGCTGGTGACGTCTTCGAACGTCATCATCAGGCCGCCCATCGGGTGCGGGATCACCAGCATGCGCAGCGCATTGCCGTTTGGCAGGTACAGCATATCTTCGTGCGGGCCAATGAGGCCCGTGAACATATTCAGCCAGACCTGCTTGAACTTGCGAAAATCGGCCTGCTCCGGCAAGCGGCGATTCTCGCGCATCTTTTCCATCACATCGCCCAGCTTCGGTCCGGTGTTCAGATATTGCTCTTCCAGGCTCCAGAGCTGCGAGAAGGCCGTGTTATAGAACTCCAGCTTCTGCTGCGCATCGAAAATGCCGATGGCGGACCCCAGCTGTTCCAGCAATTCCTTGTTGGCGGATGCGTAACGCTTTTGTTCCGTCTCCAGCTCTTCCTCGCGGGTGATATCGACGGCCATGCCCAGTGTCTGGCTCTGGCCCGACAGCGGGATTTCAAAAATATTCATCAGGCGCCGCTGGCCGCTCATGATCGCGTGCGCGCGCAACGATTGCGTCTGGTTCTGGTCCAGTGCGGCTTGTGACAGGCTGCGGCCGGAAATGGTGGTGGGCTGTTTTTTGGCGGCCTTGAACCCCAGTTCGCGCTGCTCGGCGATCACAGTCGCCGGTGTGGTATCCAGCGCGCGGGCATAGGCACGGTTGCACCAGATAATCTCCGTGCGGCTATTGCGCATCCAGACCGGGCAGGGCTGCTGGTCGAGCGCGGTCTGCAGGCGGTCGCGTTCTTCTTCCGCGACTTTACGCGCATTCGTGCCAATATCGTGTTCGCGCGTTTGCATCGTGATGTCTTCAGCCCACAGGATGCTCATCACGACATCACTGCTGGCCAGACCCTTGCCGCGCCGTCCGTTCAGGCGCACGGTGCGCGAACGGTCTGCTGTACGGGCATTCAGTGTGAATGGCTCGCCGCTTGCTTGTAATCTTTCGAATACGCCTTCCAGTGCGGCGGCGTCACTGGCGCTTAAGGCGCCCTGCACATCGTCGATCGTGCTGATCTCGCGCAGGTTTAAAAGGCTGGCGAAGCCGGGGCTGTAGGCAACATGGCCGCTACCTGAAAATCCGCAATACTCCGCTGGCGCCGCCGACAGGAAAGCTTCCAGCTGCGCCTTCTCCAGCTGGGCTTCGCCGCTGACGGTCGCAGCGATGGATTTCCAGAAAGTTGGTTTTGTCGGGGCGGGTTTATTCATGGTTCGCCCAGTGTAAAAGCCCGCCCCTGAAATGACAACGGACAAAAAAAGCCCGGCGTGCATGCCGGGCTTTCTTATTTTTATGTCGTAAGTCCTAGTAGCGATATTGATCGCTCTTGAACGGGCCTTCGACTTCAACGCCGATGTAATCGGCTTGCTGTTTGTTCAGCTTGGTCAGTTTTGCGCCCAGTTTCTCAAGGTGCAGGGCGGCCACTTTCTCATCGAGGTGTTTCGGCAGAACGTAGACCTTGCCCACTTCGTAGGAAGAGGTGTTGGTGAACAGTTCGATCTGTGCCAGCGTCTGGTTGGTGAAGGATGCGGACATCACGAAGCTCGGGTGGCCTGTCGCGCAGCCGAGGTTCACGAGGCGGCCTTCAGCCAGCATGATGATGCGTTTGCCGTCCGGGAATTCGATCTCGTCGACTTGCGGCTTCACGTTGTGCCATTTCATGTTACGCAGGCCTTCGACCTGAATTTCATTGTCGAAGTGACCGATGTTGCAGACAATCGCACGGTCTTTCATCGCGCGCATGTGATCAACGGTGATGATGTCGATGTTACCGGTTGTGGTGACGAAAATGTCAGCCTTGGCAACAACGTCTTCCATGGTCTGAACTTCGAAACCTTCCATGCAGGCTTGCAGCGCACAGATCGGATCGATTTCTGTAACAATGACGCGGACGCCTTGTGATGCCAGAGATGCGGCAGAACCTTTGCCCACGTCGCCATAACCGCAAACAACGGCCACTTTACCAGCCATCATCACGTCTGTTGCGCGACGGATACCGTCCACCAGTGATTCGCGGCAGCCGTATTTGTTGTCGAACTTGGATTTTGTAACCGAGTCATTGACGTTGATCGCACGTGCTTTCAGTGTGCCTTTCTTCGCCATTTCCATCAGACGGTGAACGCCTGTGGTTGTCTCTTCGGAGATACCGCGCACGTCCTTCATCAGGTCCGGGTAATCTTTGTGCATGATGGTGGTCAGGTCGCCGCCATCATCAAGGATCATGTTCGGTACCCAGCCATTCGGGCCTTTAATCGTTTGGTGAATGCACCATTCAGCTTCTTCGTTGGTCTGGCCTTTCCATGCGAATACGGCGCATGTACCGCGGGCGGCGATCGCTGCGGCTGCGTGATCCTGTGTCGAGAAGATATTGCAGGATGACCAGCGCACTTCAGCGCCCAGCGCTTCCAGTGTTTCGATCAGAACGGCGGTCTGGATTGTCATGTGCAGGCAGCCGGCGATGCGTGCGCCTTTCAGCGGCTGCTTCGGTCCGAATTCTTTACGGATCGACATCAGGCCGGGCATCTCTGTTTCGGCAATGACGATTTCCTTGCGGCCCCATTCGGCCAGGGAAATGTCTTTTACTTTATAGTCGTTCTGTACGGATTTGGGCTGGGCGCTCATGAGCTTTATCCTTCAAAGGGTTAGATTGTAAAAATCGGGCGGTTTTACCGGTTATTAAGAAAACTGCGCCAGAATAGGGCTTCATAAGGAAATTGCAAGAAAAAGCGAGGCCTGTTTGAAAACATTTAACGCCGCAACCGAAGGGCCGCTTTACAGCTATTGCCGCCATCCGCTGCATGCCCGCGCCTTCCAGATTTTGCGCCGTTCCGCGAACAGCAATGATATGCAGCCGGTGGGCGATTACACCGTTCTGGACCTGTCCGAAGATCAGGGACTGTCCGAACGCAAGGTGATCAATCTGGTGGCCTTGCTGAATGGCCGTTCCGACTTGATGGATATCGGTCACGATTCCGGTGTTCGCCTTTTATATCAACGCATTCCCGCAGAATCCGGGTTTGAACGGGTGATGTTCCGCACCCTTGGTGAAAAGGGCGTGTCGGTTGAAAATGCCCTGCTGAGCATTGCCGAAGACATTGAATTCGAGCCGCAAGGAGAACAACTATCATGATTCTGAAAAATGAACTACTGGCGAGCTTTTGTGCGCACGCCTCCGGCGATCTGAAGCGGTCCCCCATTTACGACATGTCGGCTCCCGTGGTAGTTGCGGGTTCTG
>JAMHVA010000246.1:0-1747 GCA_035904625.1 Alphaproteobacteria bacterium
CAGGCGTGCGTAAGCCCAGCCCCGCTGCCTTTTGCGCAAATGTCCGCGCATGGCCGCACGGATCATCCTTGCGGCTGATGGAGCACACAAGCTGCATCGGGATCGCCTGCGCGGTGAGATTGTGGAACGGCGAGGCAGCCTGCCAGAAGGCCATATCTTCGCCAAAGGCCTGATCGTAGCTGGGGATGTGGCGGCGGTTCATGACATTGACGAGATCCAGCGCCGCTGAATCGATGACCACCGTACCCTGCCAGCGCGGTACACCGCGGGCCAGTCGCTGCGGATCGGATGACAGCAACGCCGAAAGATGCGCCCCCGCCGAATGGCCCATCAAAATCAGGCGATCGGCATTGCCGCCCCATTCCTGATCATGATCGTGAATATAACGCAGGGCCGATGCAATATCATCAGCCTGTTGCAACGGATTGACTTCGGGCGTCAGGCGATAATTCACCGATACAAGAATAAAACCCTTGGCCAGCCAGTGGGCGGCCTTGTTCTGCGCCACGCCCGGCATGGCCTTATCACCTGTGCGCCAGCCCCCGCCATGAACCATGACGATAAACGGCGCATTGACTGGCTTCGGCGGGATATAAACGTCGATCTTCTGCCTTTTCGACGGGCCGTAAGTGATATCACTTTTCACGACAGACCCCTGCGGCAAAGACAGGGAATCGCGGTTGCCGGAGTGACCATCGTCCGTGCGTTCCTGGAGGCGTTCTTTCACGCGATCCAGCAAGCGCCCGGCATGAGATTGGCAGGCCGGATAGAGCGTTACAACCATGCTGATGATGAGTATGCGGGTGACGATTCTGATCATCAGTAATTGACAGTGAGGGTGTAGCTGCCGGAATAGGAACCCTGGGGCTGGTTGGCATTCATATTCAGCGTGGCCCCCACATCGATGTTCAATATTGCCTCAGTCGCTGTGAAGGACCCCGAAAATGACGGCGGGTCACCATTCTTACGCATCTTGAAGTTATTGACTGTCATCGCCGGGGCACCGCCGACCAGTGAAATCGATGTCGGCGTAATGCTGACCACATAGGCGGTGGCGGCCGTCGTGGTGTTGTTTGCAATGCACAGGCCCGGATGGTATGCGCCGCCGAGCGGCGTGGCGCACCCGGTGGTTGATAATGCCCCGTCGGCCCGTACTGTAATCGTGCTGCTGCCGGCGCAAGAGGCGATCTGGCCGAAATCGACAGGGCCGCTGCATGTTACGCTGGCCGCATAGGCCGCAGCAGGGCTGCACAACCCCGCCAGCAATACAGACAATGTCACCAGAACCGGTGAGTGCTGTTTTTTATCGCTGGTTGTGTCAAAATCCATGGATAGGGGCTTTCTGCGGCATAGCGTTTTATTCTAGCCCAGCCTATCCACGGCTTCAAGGTGTGGTGTCGATCCGGCCACTGTCATAAAGCGATTGAACGCTTAAGCCCGTTGTGCCCAGAAGCGTGGCGATCTGAACAAAGTTCGCGCCGCCGGTGGCACCGTTGACATCGACGCGAACGATTGTGTCATTGCCGACTTCCTGAAACTGGAGAAAATCATCGATATCCGTTACACCCGCCGTGAAACCGCTGATGATGTTGGAGATATCAAGAATATCATTATCGGAAGTCGTATAATCGACGATTGAATCAACCGAAGCCGTATCCGTGAAGCGGAATGTATCGGCCCCCGCGCCACCCAGAATAACATCAGCGCCGGTGCCGCCGATCAGAATATCATTCCCGGCGCCGCCATC
>JAMHVA010000247.1:0-2699 GCA_035904625.1 Alphaproteobacteria bacterium
TTCCACAAGGACATGTCGCGCGCGGTCGCCACAGATTCCGCAACAAGAACATTCAACCCCGCTCATGAGGCCGTCATTCGCGTCGCTTTGTCCCGTTACTGGCTGGAACGGTACGTCGAGGGCGGTGAAATCATCGATGGTTACAGCCCCTATCCCATGGCAACACTGTCACAGCAGGCCGCATTTGCCGCATCGGGCCTGAAAAAGTCACTGCAAGAGGTCGAGCGGGAAACGGCTGAGGGCATCGCATTCCTGCAATCGCGCCTGACGCAGCTGGAGCAGGATCACGGCCCGCTGACCGAGGACAATCTGTGCCTGCCGTTCAGGACGGCCCGCGATGCTTTTCTTGACAAGGCCATCCTTGATTTTTACCACGGCGACCCGAAAGGCGACTTCCAGTTCACCACCGCACCGGGCGAAGCGATGCTGGCGCCGCTTTATCGGGCAGTTGCCGTTTTGCAGAACGATGAACAGACCCGGAATGTTTTGGAACGCATGGTCACTGGCCGTATATGCACCCTCTATTCCGCTGCCCCGCATCAGGTCAATCAGGCGGTTATGCGGACCTATGAACGCTTGCCAGAACGCATCAGGGCGTTTTTGCAAAAGACTGGCGAATATGGCGGCAATATCCTGATGGGTGGATTTTCCGGCATCGCCGGGCATGGCGTACATTACGGTGCCGTACTGGGCGCGGGTGCGGTATCCGGCATGGCGTCTTCGGCGAATTTTGCGCTTTCCGGCGTGTTCCTTGCTGCGTCTTACGGCATTTGGGATCGCGTGTTCGGCGGGCGCTATCGCAGCCGCCCGGAAAAACGGAACGCCTTCATCGTTCAGGCGTTCCTGACCGCCGCAGTCGCGCTGACGGGGCAGGCCCTCATGGGACATCACCACAGCGGAACGGTGGATCACCAGAACCATAATCATTCGGCCAGAAGCGATGAATTGCAAAAACGTGTCGACACGCTGATCGCCCAAGCCAGCCCGCAGGAACTGAAAAACTGGCAGGACACGGCTAAAACTCAGGGTTGGACGCTCAGGGAATATCTCGAAAAGGTATGCGTCACTCCGCAGGCACAGAAGGCCGTAATCGAACAAAAGAAAGGACAAAACCCGCCCGTCCGCCAGCCTGAATAGATCGATTGCCAATTCTGTAGTGTTATACTATAACATATAAATCGTTACAATATAACATTTAGAGAATGACATGACATTCAAACTGATCCCGGCGCACCGCACCGCGCTGGAACAAGCGGACATTGCGGCAGACATGATGAGCGAACTGATGCGTTTCAAAGCCAGCGAGAACAAAGCAGACCCGACCCGCCTGCCGGGCCTGCACGGCCCTTATGAAGAACTGGTTCTGAAGCAGCGCGGAAAACTGCCCGCTGATTATTACGAACCCGGCGATGACGCGCCGTGGAACCTGCGCCCGCAGGAAAGCCGCAGCAATATCTTGTGGCAGGTCCTGTCCGGCATAATGGACCACGCCCCCGATTTTGCCGCCGCCTATATGACGCTCGCATTGGATCGCGGCCTCGCCGATGCGGATTACGCTGGCGAACTGCGCAAGCTGCATCAGGACTGGGGGCGATATATCGAACATGCCGGGCTGATCCGCGATCATCGTCACACCCGGATGAGTCACCTGTATAAAAGCGTGGCCTGCCCCGCATGCAGCATCCTGACGGCGACGGCCTGCCGCGACCCGGGGATGAACGCATTGTTCCGCGAGATGCTGCCGCTCAAACCCGCCGAACGGCGTGAAATGCTGCAACAGCGGGGACTGATGCCGCTTCTGAAGATCATGATACCGGACACACCCTCCGTTCAGTAGGGAGAAGAGAACCATGAAAATCGCATTCGTCGGCAAGGAAGAAATCGGACAGGCCTGTTACCACACGCACCTGTTCATGGCGAAAAATATCCTCTCTCATACCCTGCTGCCCGACGATCAATGGCTGGTCGCGAATAAGGTCAGCGATCAGGACGATCTGGATTTCGTGATCTCTAAAACAGGTGTGGCCCCGCTTGCGGTTCTGCCCTACCTGAACAGCCTGAAGAAACGGCGCCAACACGGCGGCGCGATATCGTCCGGGCAGATTGACGAGACACTCCGTCTGGCACTGGCCCGAATTATGGCCGCCGCTGAAAATCCTGCCATCTCCGAGACCAAACGCATGGCCATGCTGCGCCATCTTCATGAAAAACTGGCACAACAGGACTGGGTAAAGTCCGGCTATGGCGACGTATCGAACCAGTGGGATGCCCACCCGTTGCAGGAGGCGATGTAACCATGCAAACCGCCATCCATCCGAACCCGCAGGCAGAATCAAAGGCCGCGACCGGCCTGCGGCCCCGCATCCATCCCGTGATTCAGAATTTTCTGGCACAACCCGAACTGCTGCACAGCCTGTGTGCCGGCTTTGGCTCCCCGCTGAATGTCATGTTTCCGGAGAATATCGACGACAATATCCGCAGCTTCGAAGCCGCCTATAAAAAGAACCACATGCGCGGGCGGATCTATTTCACCAGCAAGCCCTGCAAGTCGCAGGCCCTTATCCGCCGCGCCAGCCTGTCGTCCGTCGGAATCGATGTATCCTCACCGCAATCGCTAAAACATGTAATGTCGTGCGGGTTCTCGCCTGACAGAATCGAAGCCACAGGACCCAAGAACGCGGAATATATCCTGACATGCC
>JAMHVA010000248.1:0-2652 GCA_035904625.1 Alphaproteobacteria bacterium
TCCGTGTTTAAGGTTTTTTCCATCATAGGCAAAACCTTAAAGTATATAATTTAATATCCTGTTAAGAATTAGGGAACTCTAGGCAACCTTCTTAGCCGCTTCGATCTCGGCAGCTTTTTCTTCCACCATTTTCACAAGATGTTCGACGATGCTTTCATCGCCGTCTTGCAAGCGGTGTGCGGTTTTACCGCCGACATAAACCTGATGCGTGCCTTTGCCGCCGCCGGTAAAGCCGATATCGGTCATCAGCGCTTCACCGGGCCCATTCACGACACAACCAATGACAGAAAGCGTCATCGGCGTGCTGATATGGGCCAGACGGTCTTCCAGCATTTCCACTGTCTTGATGACGTTGAATTGCTGGCGTGCGCAGGACGGGCATGAAATGACGTTGACACCCCGATGACGCAGGCCGAGGGCTTTCAGGATTTCAAAACCGGCTTTCACTTCTTCTACCGGATCGGCGGAGAGTGAAACACGGATCGTATCGCCGATCCCTGCCCACAACAGATTACCCATACCGATAGCGGATTTGATTGTACCTGTACGCAAGCCGCCGGCCTCAGTCACACCGACATGAAGCGGATAATCGCACACGGATGCCAGTTGCATATAAGCCGCCACGGCGAGGAACGGGTCGGAGGCCTTGCACGAGATTTTGAAATTGAAGAAATCGTGGTCTTCGAGAATTTTGATATGGCGCTGCGCGGATTCAACCATCGCATCCGGGCATGGCTCGCCGAATTTTTCCAGCAGGTCGCGCTCCAGCGAGCCCGCATTCACACCGATGCGGATCGAGCAATTATTGTCTTTTGCTGCCTTGATGACCTCGCGCACACGATCTTCCGAACCGATATTGCCGGGATTGATCCGCAGGCAGGCCGCACCGTTCATGGCCGCCTCGACGCCGCGCTTGTAATGGAAATGAATATCAGCAACCAGCGGCACATTGATACGCGGCACGATGTGTTTCAGCGCCGCCGATGATTCCTCATCCGGGCAGGATACGCGGATAATATCGACCCCTGCATCCTCGCACGCCTTGATCTGCGCAACCGTCGCCTCGACATCATGCGTCAGGGTGTTCGTCATGGTCTGAACCGTAATCGGCGCATCCCCGCCCACGGGCACGTTTCCCACCATAATCTGGCGGGATTTGCGGCGATCGATATGCCGCCACGGGCGATGGAGCGTGTGATCCTGTGTCATGCCGGTCTATATAGCGTGTTTGCAGGAAAATTTGAAATTTTTATAGGAAATTTGACACGCCCCCAAAATTTTATTATCCATAATTATGGAGCTGTTATGCTGAACGTCCCCCGGAAAGTCGCCTGCGAAGCGGACGCCGAAAAAATACTCGAGGAAAGCTATCATGTGCGCCGCCCGCTGGGTGTGCCCACCCTGATCTTCGACCCCGCAGATTACGGCCCCGATATATTGCTCTCCTGCACATCCCGCTTCGGAAATGTGCGCGATGCGGTTAGCGTCCGCCTGCAGGAATTCCTGATGACCGATCTTGCCATGAGCGGCCCCGAGAGTGAGGCCCATCTGGCGGGGAAAGAGGGGTCGGATCAAACGCGCTCCATCGTCAACAAGATAAACGCGGCGCTTTCCGGCAACAGGCTGGTGGCCCATGCCCTGCCCCATGTTGCAGAGCCTTACTATAACGTCATTATTTGTCCGCGGGTTACCGATGTCTCAACCAGGATCATGACGAACAGCCTGGGCATGAAAGAAGAGTTTGTTTCCGATTTGCCCGGCACCGACGCAGAGTGGAATTTCATCAAGCTTTGGCATGAATTCGGGCATGGTTTTTTCGGCGGTCATGAAGGCAAGGCGGATAAAGTCAGCGCTTATGCCTATCTTTACGCGCATCAGAAAAAGGATCCGATCATCGCTCTGTCCGATATACGCGCCGCGCAAGCGGTCATATGGCACAATAAGCCACGCTTCCTTGGCAAGTACGGCTGGCCTCTGGTGAGCATTCTGGATCAGGCGACTGATGATCCGCCGCCGCAAAGCTGGGATCAGGTACTTAAAGCCGTTAAAGGGGCTGACCCTGTCAGCGATGACTACGCCGAAGACACGCGCGCGGTGGGGTTTTGCCTGCAAGCCTTGGCCGAACGGGCCTTTCAAAATCGTGATTTTGAAATTCTGACCCACACCGCAGAGGCCATCACAGACCGGGGACTTCTCCTGAATGAGCGGCAGGTCATTCTGGCGCAAAGATTCGCGATCGCCGCCCGGCGCCTGTCGGCAGGAATTCCGGCCTACAGGGCTGCCCGCCCCTTCCCGGGGTTGCGAACTCCATTCTAAACAATTGATATATTTGACAAACAGTACTCAGTTCGGGTACGGTTCAATATTATGGTAATCATTACAGAGAAAGAGGGCTTCTGGGAGGCATTGGCCGCTTATTTCGAGCGGTTTCATCTACCTTGCCCGCGCAAAGACGATCTGGTTGCCCTGCGCGATGAAATTGCCGTGGCCCTGACGGATTACGGCTGCCTGTTCCGCATAACCTCCGCCAACAGACTGCTTGAGCGTCAAGGCCTGGCACTTCAGCCCCTGCACGAAGCCAAGCATTTCGGGGTGGGCCCCCTCAATTTTGTGAACATTCGCCTTGATGCCGGGGTTGAAACTGTCGGGATC